>NZ_CP059210.1:25772-224268 GCF_014252095.1 Blattabacterium cuenoti | reverse complement strand
GGAAAAAAAAAATCTCCTTTTCTCCATGTTCTTAATTGTAAAGGAAATTGAATTTTATCTAAATCTATGAAGGATGTTTCTTTTATATTTTCATTTAAAATTTTTTTTGGATCCAAAAAAAATTTTAAATGAATGGGAAAAGATGTTTTTTTATGATCTTTTAGATTCGATATCATATATATTTCTTTTGAAGGATTTTGATTTTTTACCAAAATCCAATGATTTCTATTTTTGATAATTCTATATTTTTTTGAAAATAATTGTTTTCCAGATTGTGCATAAAGAAGGTTTTTTAAATCATCTATATTAGAAAATCCATATGGAAAAAATAATTTGAATAAATAAAAAGACAATGCTTGTAATTCCTTAATTTTTTTGCATTCAATTTTCCAAAAAAAAGGATTTTCTTTTTTTTCTAGAGTAATCTCTTTATTAATTTTTTTCACCTCACTCTCTATAACTGAATTTTCTTGATGAAGATATTTTATACTTTTTTTAAATCCTTTGTAGAAGGAATCTGAAAAAGTAGATGTTATTAGACGTATTTTATTTCTTAAATATTTTTTTTCTTGATTACTGTGATCTAATCTCCAATTAACTTTTCTCATTTTCGCATAGTGTAAAATTTCTCCTTTAGTAAAACTAGAAAGAGGACGAATAAATTTTCTATTTTCTCTAGGAATCCCTAATAATCCTTTTAGTCCGGTTCCTCTCATTATATTGATAAAAAAAGTTTCTACTGAATCATTTAAATGATGTCCTAATGCTATATGATCATAGGAATGTTTTTCTAATAAATCCTCAAACCAATCATATCTAAGTTTTCTAGCTGCCATTTGTATAGAAAACTTATTTTTTTTTGAAAAATTCAAAGTGTTAAATCTTTTTACGTGACATAAAATATGTTTTTTTACACAAAAATTCTTCACAAAATTTTCGTCTTCATTAGATTCTTTATCTCTAAGAGTAAAATTGCAATGAGCTACTCCTAATGTTAGGTTGGGGACAAGAAGTAATAAATTTAAAAGAACCATGCTATCTAATCCACCACTTACAGCTACACAAATTTTTTTCTTTTCTACTAAGGAAAAAGATTGCCTCATTTTATCTAAAAAAAAATGATCATATGAGAAATTATTCATAATTCTATTAAATGTTTTATAATTTCTTCAACTATTTTGTATTCAGATTTTTCATTGACCTCTATCTTTTTAGAAGATTTTTCGTAAAAAAAGATTCTTTTGGATAAATGCTGAATGATAAATTGAAATAATTCCTTCTTAGATAAATGAGCTATTAAAGGTCTAGTTTTTTTTTCTTGATATAATCTTTGATATAAAATATAACTCTGGGTTTTTAGATAAAAAGTTTTTGAAAATTTATTTAATAAATCCATATTATTATAATAACAAGGGGTCCCCCCACCAACAGAAAAAATATATTTTTGATGTGTTTTTAAAAATTTTTTAATCATTAAATGTTCTATTTCTCTAAAATGATTTTCTCCTTTTTTTTGAAAAATATTATAAATAGAATCTTTTTGTTCCTTTACAAGGAGAGCATCTAAATCATAGAAATCCAATTTTAATTCTCTAGATAAAATTTTTCCTATAGAAGTTTTTCCACTTCCCATATATCCGATTAGAGTAACTTTCATAAAAACATAAAATTTATTGTAGTATATTTGCTCACAAGAAATTATGAAGACCTGGTAGCTCAGCTGGTAGAGCATTACACTTTTAATGTAAGGGTCCTGGGTTCGAATCCCAGTCAGGTCATTTTTTCTATTTCTAATACAGTTGGGCAATGATCTGAATATGGAACTTCAGGTAATAGATAAGCTTTATTCATTTTATCTTTTAAAGATCTACTCACCATAGCATAATCAATTCTCCAACCTTTATTCTTCTTTTTTGCATGAGAATAATAACTCCACCAACTATAATGATTAGCCTCTTTAACATAGTTTCTAAAACTATCTATAAATCCTAAATTTAAAAAATCACTCATCCATTTTCTTTCTTCTGGTAAAAAACCGGAAATTTTTCTATTTCGTATAGGATCATGAATATCTATTTCATGATGACAAATATTATAATCTCCACAAATGACAAGATTTTTGAATTTTTTTTGAATTTTTTTTATATGAGAAAAAAAATTCTCCATAAAATAGAATTTAAAATTTAATCTGTTTCTTAGATGTTTTCCAGAAGGAATATAAAGACTTATCACTGATATTTTTTTTAAATCAATACGGAGAACTCTACCTTCTGTATCAATGGATTCTATTCCTATTCCATATTCTATGTGATAAGGTTTTTCTTTGCACAAAATCCCTACTCCACTATATCCTTTTTTTTTCGTTGAAGGAAACCAATAATGAAAATAACCAAGATGATCAAACAAACTTGTTTGAATTTGTTCTTTAGATGCCTTTATTTCTTGTAAACACAGAACATCTGGTTGAGAAGATTCAATCCAATGGAGTAATCCTTTATTGATACCAGATCTAATTCCATTAATATTATAACTAATAATTTTCATAGAAAAAAAAAGATTTTATTAATAATTAAAAGTAATCATCTAAATCATTTTCAAAATGATGAATCAATAGAGTTTCAAAAAGGTTAAAGAATATTCAAAATAGTTTTTTATATTTGCTGTAATGCATTAAATCTATAAAGATTACTAAAATAAAAAGCTTACAAGAAGTAAGCTTTTATTATTTTTTATATGGATAAACTTAAAATAGCTATTCAAAAATCAGGTCGTCTTTATGAAGACTCCATAAAGTTGCTTAAAGATTGCAGCATTGAAATTAATATTGGTATAGATAAATTAAAGACAACAGCTCTTAATTTCCCGTTGGAAATTCTTTTCCTACGAGATGATGATATTCCTCAATATTTAGAAGATGGAGTAGCGGATATAGGAATTGTAGGAAAAAATGTTCTTTTAGAGAAGAGAAAAAAAATAAAAATCAAAGAAACTTTGGGATTTGGAAAATGTAGACTTTCCATAGCAGTTCCTAAATCTATAATTTATAGTGATATAAATGATTTAAACGGAAAAAAAATTGCAACTAGTTATCCTTTTTTAGTTAAAGAATTTTTCGAAAAAAAATATATAAAAGCGGAAATTCACGAAATATCTGGAGCAGTAGAAATTGCTCCTGGAATAGGATTAGCAGATTGTATTTGTGATTTAGTGAGTAGTGGTTCTACACTTTTTATGAATGGATTAAAAGAAGTAGAAACAATCCTTCAATCTGAAGCTGTTTTAGCCTCTCATCTTCATTTGGGATCCCCACAAAACATTATCATGGATAAACTTCTATTTAGAATACGAGCTGTAAAAAAAGCTAAAAATAATAAATATATTCTTTTAAATGTCCCTAATGAACGATTAGAAAAAATAATATCTTATCTTCCAGGAATCAAAAGTCCAGCTATTCTTCCATTAGCAAATTCAGAATGTAGTTCTGTACATTCTGTAGTAAATGAAAATGATTTTTGGGGAATTGTAGAAAATTTAAAAGCGCTTGGAGCGCAAGATATATTAGTACTTCCCATAGAAAAAATTATACTTTAACAGATATTATTTATGGACATTCAAGTGTATATACATCCCCCATTTAAAACATGGAATTCTATTATAAAAAGATCTATACGAAATGTTTCTAGATTGAATGATCTTGTTTTTCCTATTATAAATAATGTGAAAATATACGGAGATATAGCCTTAAAAAGCTATACAAGAAAATATGATCATGTGAATTTAAAACATATTCAAATTTCGGAAGAAGAAATAACTGAATCCAGTAAAAAAATTTCAGATGGTTTGAAAAAATCTATTAAAGTAGCATATGAAAACATCCAATCTTTTCATAAAAAACAAATCCATAAGGAATCAAAAATAGAGGTCTCTCCAGGGGTTATTTGTTGGAGAAAATCTGTTCCTATAGAAAAAGTCGGTTTATATATCCCTGGAGGAACGGCCCCTTTAGTATCTACTGTGTTAATGCTAGGTGTTCCTAGTAATTTAGCTGGTTGCGAAGATATTATTTTGTGCTCTCCTCCAAATAAAAATGGAAAAATCCATCCAGCTATTTTATATACAGCTAAGTATATAGGAATAAAACGAATCTATAAAATAGGAGGAGCTCAAGCTATTGCAGCTATGGCATATGGAACTGAAAGTGTTTCTTCTGTTTATAAAATATTTGGTCCAGGAAATTCCTATGTTACACTAGCTAAACAAATTGTTGCAAAAACAGGAATAGTTTCTATAGATATGCCAGCTGGACCTTCAGAAGTTGTTATTTTAGCCGATGAAACAGCAAATCCAGAATATGTTGCTTCTGATTTGATTTCTCAATCAGAACATGATCCAGAAAGTTACATTCTTTTAATTACCATAAGTATATCCTGGATGGAAAAAATAAAAAAAGAATTAAAAAAACAATTAACTGGTTTTTCTACTAGACAAAATATTATGAAAAAATCTTTGGAAAGGTGCAAAATGGTTGTTCTTTCATCTTTAGATGAAAGCATTCATTTGATTAATCAAGTGGCTCCAGAACATTTAATCATTAATTGCCATAATGCTTCTTATTGGGGGGATAAAATAAAAAATGCTGGATCTGTATTTCTTGGAAATTATTCTCCAGTTAGTGTAGGAGATTATGCCTCTGGAACAAATCATGTGCTTCCTACTTATGGATATGCAAAATCTTATAGTGGAGTATCTGTAGATAGTTTTATCAAAAAAATAACTTTTCAAAAAATTACCAAAAAAGGATTACGTAGTTTATCAGAATGTATTGGAAGACTCTCTTTGACAGAAGGTTTAATAGCACATAAAAAATCTATTGATATTCGATTAAAAAATGAATGAAAAAACATCATGACTAGTAACCATTTTGATTTAAAATCTTTAATTAGAGAAAATATTCTGAATGTAGATCCTTACTTATCTGCTCGAGAAGAATACGATCAAGGAAAAAATTCCATTTTTTTAGATGCGAATGAAAACTCTTTTGGAGCTCCTTTATCTTTTTCTAATTCATATAATAGATATCCAGATCCATTACAGAAAGAATTAAAAAGAAAAATATCAGAGGTTAAAAATATTCCTTCATCTAAAATATTTTTGGGAAATGGAAGTGATGAAATTATTGATTTAATTTATCGTATTTTTTCTCGTCCAAAAGTAGATCATTCTATCATTTGTCCTCCTACTTATGGAATGTATGAAGTAAGTGGAAAAATTCATGGAGTAGATGTAGTGAAAGTTTTTTTAACTGAAGAAGAATATCAATTAAATTTGAAAAAAATAGAAAATAGAATTAATCGATATAGCAAAATAATTTTTATTTGTTCTCCGAATAATCCTACTGGAAATGATTTGAAAAAAAAAGATATTCAAAATATTATAAATAAATTTACAGGAATCGTCGTTTTGGATGAAGCTTATATAGATTTTTCAGATCAAAAATCTTTTTCTCTAGAAATAGAGAAATATCCGAATTTAATCGTTTTGCAAACGCTCTCTAAATCTTGGGGATTGGCTGGGTTAAGAATAGGAATAGCTATTACTTCTGAAAAGATTATTCAATGGATGAATAAAATTAAATCTCCCTATAATATTAGTAAAATTTCTCAAAAAATAGCTATTCAGGCACTTGATAATAAAGATCTATTTTTTTACTCTTTAAAAAATATTCTTTCAGAAAGAAAATATATGGAGAAGGCTCTAAATAAAATTTCCATTATACAAAAAGTTTATCCTAGTTCTTCCAATTTTTTACTAGTTAAAGTTCCTTTTTCATCAAAAAACCTTTATAAATATTTAATAGAAAAAAATATTGTAGTTAGAGATCGTTCAAAAATTATTTTTTGTAATGAATGTTTAAGAATCACAATAGGGACTCATGAAGAAAATGAGTATTTGATAAGTAAAATCAAAGAATACTCTGAAAATTTAAATATCTCAGGATAAAAAAAGGATAATGAAAAGAATATTATTTATTGATAGAGATGGAACCATCATCAAAGAATCCCCACCTACTTATCAAATTGATTCTCTGGAAAAGGTGAATTTTTACCCAAGGGTTATATTTTTTTTAACGAAAATAGCTTACGAATTAAATTATGATTTTGTGATGGTAACCAATCAAGATGGATTAGGAACGGATAAGTTTCCTGAAAAAAATTTTTGGCCTATACATAATCATATTCTAAAAATATTAAAGACGGAAGGGATTCATTTTTCTTCTGTTCATATAGATAGAACTGTTCCAGAAGAAAACTCTCCTACAAGAAAACCTGGAATAGGAATGCTTACTTCTTATTTTCATCCGGGTTACAATCTTGAAAAATCCTTTGTGATTGGAGATAGATTAACTGATGTTTTGCTAGCTAAAAATTTAGGATGTAAATCTATATGGATAAATCCTAATTTTTTTGTAGAAGAAAAAAACTTATCTATAGAAAAAAAATCCTTGAAAAAGATCATCGCATTAGAAACTGATAGTTGGGAAAGGATTTATGAATATTTAAAATATTCATCTTCTAAAAGAATTTTTCAACATAAACGAAAAACATTAGAAACAAACGTAAAAATAACTATTCAACTTTATGGAGAAGGAAAAGCGAAAATACAAACAGGATTAGGATTTTTAGATCATCTTTTGGAACAAATGGCTTTTCACAGTCTTATTGATCTAAATATTCATACAATAGGAGATCTTGAGGTGGACGAACATCATACCATTGAAGATACAGCAATTACTTTAGGAGAAATTTTTCATCAATCCATAGATAAAAGAGGAATAGAACGTTATGGTTTTTTTTCTCTTCCCATGGATGACAGTTTGGCTACAGTAGCATTAGATCTTGGAGGTAGAAGTCAATTAACTTGGAAGACGAAATTTATTCGAGAAAAAATAGGGGAAGTTCCTACGGAAATGTTTATTCATTTCTTTCAATCTTTTTCCTCTTCTGCAAGATGCAATCTTTATGTTCACGCTATTGGAAAAAATGATCATCATAAGATAGAATCCATTTTTAAAGCTTTTGCTAAAGCTCTTAAAATGGCGATAAAAAAAAATATTACCAATCAGCTGCCTAGTTCTAAAGGAATGTTGTAAAAATTTTTTAATGAAAAAATTATGAAAACAATTATTGTAAAATATCCTGCTGGAAATGTACAATCTGTTCTTTTTTCTTTGGAAAGAATAGGAGTAGAAGCTATTGTGACCGATTCTAAAAAATCTATTCAAAATGCGGAAAAAGTCATCCTACCTGGAGTAGGAGAAGCTAATTTTTCTATGAAATATTTGAGAGAAAAAAAATTAGATATTCTTCTATCTAAATTAGAACAACCTGTACTAGGAATATGTTTGGGAATGCAATTACTTTGCAAGTATTCAGAAGAAAGTAACACTACATGCATAGGGATTTTTGATTTATTTGTCAAAAAATTTCATTCAGAAAATAAAAATAATAAAATTCCTCAAATTGGTTGGAATACCATTCACAATCTCAAAGGACCTTTATTTGAAAAGATTCCAGATGGAAGTTATCAATATTTTGTTCATAGTTATTATGCTCCTTTAGGAAAGGATACTGTAGCTAAAACAGATTATATCATTCCATATAGTTCTGCAATACAAAAAAAAAACTTTTACGCCGTACAATTTCATCCAGAGAAATCTTCTTATATAGGACATAAAATATTGGAAAACTTTATTCGATTATAATAATATAAATTACTCATAGAATGCAGATTATAGCAGCTATAGATCTTATTGATGGACAATGTGTTCGTTTGATACAGGGAGACTATAAAAGAAAAAAAATTTATAATAAAGATCCGTTAGATGTGGCTTTTTTACTAGAAGATCATGGAATATCTAGATTACATCTAGTAGATTTAGATGGGGCAAAAAAAGGAAAAGTTATTCATTGGAAAATTTTGGAAAGGATAGCAAAATTTACACATTTAATTATTGATTTTGGAGGGGGGATTCATACAGATGAAGATGTACGCATTGTATTTGAAAATGGAGGTAGCATGGCTACAGTTGGGAGTATTGCGGTAAAAAATCCATTTCTTTTTAAAAAATGGATCCATATTTATGGAAGTGAAAAAATCCTTCTTGGAGTGGATGTTAGAGACAATAAGATAGCTGTTAATGGATGGACTAAATTGTATGAAATTCCTTTCTGGGATTTCTTAAAAGAAAAAAAAAGTCATGGGGCGAGAAAAATTTTTTGTACGGATATATATAAAGATGGAAACCTTTCAGGTCCTTCTTTTTCTTTATATGAGGAAATTCTTCAAAGATTTCCCGATATTGAATTTATTGCAAGTGGAGGAGTAAGGAATATAAAGGATCTAAAAAAATTAGACGATTTAGGCTGTTATGGAGTTATTATCGGAAAGGCTATATATGAAAATAAAATATCGTTATCAGAACTTGGAAATTGGAAGGAAGATAAATAAAATTATTTATGTTAGTTAAACGTATTATACCTTGTTTAGATATAAACAATGGGAGAACTGTAAAAGGAGTGAATTTTAAAAAACTAAAAGATGCTGGAGATCCCATAAAATTGGGTAGTTGGTACACGAAACAAGGTGCTGATGAATTAATTTTTTTGGATATCACAGCAACAAATGAAAAACGTAAGACTTTCTCCAGTTTAGTTAGAGAAATTTCTCGTCATATAAATATTCCTTTTACAGTAGGAGGAGGAATAAAGGAAGAAAAAGACGTTGAATTATTACTCAACGCAGGAGCGGATAAGATATCTATTAATACTGAAGCTTTTAAAAAACCAAAGATTTTAGAAATTCTTTCCAGAAGATTTGGAAGTCAATGTATAGTTTTAGCAATTGATGCAAAATATGAAGAAAATGAATGGAGGGTCTATTTAAATGGGGGAAGAGTTTCTACCAGGAAAAAAGCTTTAGATTGGGCTAAAGAAGGGGCTAATCTTGGAGCGGGAGAGATATTATTAACCTCTATGAATCATGACGGAACAAAAAACGGATTTGCTTTAGATATCACTAAAAAAATTTCTGAAAAACTTTCTATCCCTATTATAGCCTCAGGTGGTGCTGGGAAATTAGAAGATTTTTATCAAGTATTTAAAAGTGGAAAAGCGGATGCAGCTCTAGCGGCCAGTATTTTTCATTATAAAGAAATAGAAATTCCTGAGTTAAAATGTTATTTAAATTATCATAATATTCCCGTTAGAATTAACAAATAAATTAAAATTAAAAAATGAAGTATGTTCCAATCAAAAAAATAAATTTCAAAGACGATTTGATTCCTGTTATTATTCAAGATAACAAAACTAATAAAGTTTTAATGCTTGGTTACATGAATCAAGAGGCGTATAAAAAAAGTATTGAAGAAAAAAAAGTGACTTTTTATAGTAGGTCTAAAAAAAGACTGTGGACAAAAGGGGAAGTTAGTAAAAATTATCTTTTCATCAAAAATATATTGATTGATTGTGATAGAGATACATTATTGATTAAAGCAGAACCTACAGGTCCTATTTGCCATAAAGGAACGGATACCTGTTGGAAAGAAATGAATAAAACGAATTTTTTATTTCATTTGGAAAATATAATTTCTAATAGAGTCCATCAAAAAAATGAAAATTCTTATGTGGTTAAATTATTCAAAAAAGGTATTAATAAAATATCTCAAAAATTAGGAGAAGAAGCTGTTGAAATGATTATTGAATCTAAAGATGATAATCGAAGTCTTTTTTTGAATGAATCTGCGGATTTGTTATTTCATTATATTCTTCTTTTATATAATAAAGGGGTGACTATCCATAACGTGATAAATCTTTTAGAAAAAAGACATGAAAGTAAAAACTATTAACTATTAAGGAATATTTAATATTTTATGAATTTGAAGAGATATTTTCCATTTAGGATGATTTTTTATATAAGAAATTATTTTTGGAAGTATTTTAATGTTGTTTTTCCATTCAGGTTGTAAACATAATACACAATTGGATTTTTTAGCATAAAAAGCTTGTTCTTCGGCAAAAGAAAAATCGCTTTCGTTACAAATAATCATTTTTAATTCATTCATTTTTTTGTAATTTTCTTTCAAAGGACGTTTTTTCTTTTTAGGAGAAATGGTAATCCAATCTATATCTTTTTCATGAATAGGATAAGATCCAGAAGTTTCAACATGAATGCGATATCCTTTTTTTTTAAGAAGACTGGTTAAAGGAGTTAAATTCCACATCAGAGGTTCTCCACCAGTAATAACAATAGTTTTTACTTTCTCACTGATATTATTAATGATTTTAGGAACTGTTAAAAAATCCTTTTTTTCTATTTTCCAACTACTTTTTGTATCACACCAATCACATTGGATATTGCATCCTTCAAAACGAATAAAATAGGCGGCTATTCCAGAAAAAAAACCTTCTCCTTGTATAGAATAAAAGGTTTCTTTAACAGGAAAAGAAACGTGATTTATTTTTTTCATTATTTAATGCTGCTATTAAAGTGTTTTTGATAAGCATAATGCGTGTCATAGGGCCTACACCACCTGGAACAGGAGTTAGATAAGAAGCTTTTCCATAAACACTATTGAAATCAACATCTCCTTTTAAAAAAGATTTTTTTCCATTTCTTACTTTAGTTATCCCGACATCTATAACTATAGCTCCTTCTTTAATCATTTTACCTGTTAAAAAACCAGGACGCCCTACCGCCGTTATAATGATATCTGCTTGTTTTGTATAGTAATCTATATTTGGAGTATGACTATGAGTAAGTGTTACCGTGCTATTTCCAAGATATTTTTTTCTACTCATTAAAATACTTATAGGTCTTCCGACTATACGACTTCTTCCAATAACGACAGTATGTTTTCCAGATATTTCTATTTTATATCTCTCTAAAATAGTTAATATACCTAGTGCTGTTGCAGGAAAAAAAGCCTTCATATCCAAAGACATTTTTCCAAAGTTTTCTGGATGAAATCCATCTACATCTTTTATTGGATTAATAGACATGATTATTTTATCTGAATTGATATGTTTTTGAAGAGGTAATTGAACTATAAAACCATCTATTAACGGATTTTTATTCATTTTTTGAATTTCTTTTAATAATTCTTTTTCTGAACTATCATTTGGCAAATGGATTAATGAAGATTCTATTCCGATATTTTTGCATTCTTTTATTTTGCTGTTGACATAGGTTAAACTGGAAGGATTAGTTCCTAATAAAATGATTCCAAGATGAGGAAGTCTCTTTTTTTTATTTCGTATGCTTTTTTCTATTTCATCGGAAATTTCTTTTCTTATATCGAGAGCTAATTTATTTCCATTTAATAATTGAGTCATTTTCTATTTTCTATTTCTTTTGTTAATTGAAGAAAATCTTTTACAGATAATTGTTCTGCTCTTTTATTTAAGAATGGGAGGTTATAATAATTTGGTATTTCTTTAATAAAATATTGTAAAGCATTTTTTAATGTTTTCCTTCTTTGATTAAAAGCTATTTTTACACATTGAAATAAAAGATCCTTATTACAGAAAATTTTTCTTTCTTTTTTCTTTAAGGAAATTACGGCAGATTTTACATTTGGAATAGGAAAAAAAACATGTTTATTTACTGTAAACAGATATTTCACTTCATAAAATGTTTGTACGAGAACAGATAAAATTCCATAGGTTTTATTTCCTTCATGAGATGTGATACGTTCTGCTACTTCTTTTTGAAACATCCCAATACATTCTGGGATATATTGATTATATTTTAATATATGAAATAAAATTTGAGAAGAAATTCTATAAGGAAAATTTCCAATTATTGCGAAATTTGTTAGATTCATTTCTTCAGGATTCCATTGTAAAAAATCTTTATGTATGATTTGATTTTTAGAAACTGAAAAATTTTTTCTTAAAAACAGGATTAATTTTTTATCAATTTCTATTAAAAATAGTTTGTTCCATGGAGTTAATAAATAACGAGTCAATATTCCTAATCCTGGACCTATTTCAACTACAGTATTATAATTTTTATAAGAAAGATTCTTGACAATTTTCTTAGCTATATTTTTGTCTTTTAAAAAGTATTGATCAAATTTTTTATGAAAAAAAGATTCACGCATTATGCAAAGATAGAAAATATATTATTTGTATCTTGTGAAGACTTAGAAATACGATTTTAATTTTCTCTATGCTTCAAGTCTCTTTCATACGTAAAAACAGGGAAAAAATTTTATCAGGACTAGAAAAAAGAAAATTTGAAAAAAGAAACTTAATAGATGAGATCCTCATCTTAGATAATAGGAAGAAACAAATACAATATGAGATCAATAAAATCTCAGAGAATGAAAATAAAATTTCCAAAGAAATAAGCCATATTATAGGTGATAAAAATGGAAAAAAATTTCTAATAAAATCTTTAAAAGATGAATCTTCTTCTTTAAAAAAGAAAAAAAAAAATCTTCGTATTCAATTAAAAAATATTATTCAAAATTTAGAAAAAAAATTAGATCAAATTCCTAATATTCCTGATGAAATAGTAAAAAAGAATTTAGAAAAAGACGATTTTCTTTTTCAAGAAGCACCTCCTGATTCAATAAAAATTGAAAATGCTCTTCCTCATTGGGAGTTAGCAAAAAAATTTCAGTTATTTGATTTATATTTAGGAGCAAAAATATGTGGATCTGGATTTCCAGTATATATTGGAAGAGGCGCTAAACTGCAAAGAAGTTTAATTCAATATTTCTTAGATAAAAATATACAAGCTTCTTATAAGGAGTACAGTTTTCCTTATCTTATTAATGAAATATCAGGCTATTCTACAGGCCAAATTCCGGATAAAGAAGGTCAAATGTATTTTATAGAAAAAGATAATTTTTATCTTATTCCAACTGGAGAAATTCCTCTTATGAACTGTTATAGAAATAATCTATTAAATTATAGAGACTTACCTATAAAAGCCACTACGTATACATCTTGTTTTAGAAGAGAAGCTGGATCTTATGGATCTAAAGTACGAGGATTAAATAGACTGCATCAATTCGAAAAAGTAGAAGTTATTCAAATTACTACTTCTGATACTTCTTTTTATTATTTAGAGGAAATGATTTTACACGTTCAAAACATTTTGAAATCTTTAGAATTACCATTTCGTCTGATTCGTTTAATCGGAAAAGATTTAGGATTTGCTTCTGCAATAACTTATGATTTTGAAGTGTATTCTATGGCACAAAAAAAATGGTTAGAAGTTAGTTCAATTTCTAATTGTACTAATTTTCAATCTAATAGATTAAATCTTAGATACAAAAACATGACAGGAAAAATAGAATTATGTCATACTCTTAATGGAAGTGCTTTGGCTTTACCAAGGATTATGGCAGCTTTATTAGAAAATAATCAAACAGTCAATCAAATTAATATTCCTAAGGTCTTAGTTCCTTATACAGGATTTGATAATATTAAATAAAAAAATGAAAGTAACTGATCATATAGCTAAAGCTAAAAAGAGTTTATTTTCTTTTGAAATACTACCTCCTTTAAGAGGACATGACATCAAAGATATTTTTTCTACATTAGATCCTCTAATGGAATTTAATCCTCCTTTTATTGATGTCACATATCATCGTGAGGAATTTATTTATGTAGAAAAAGAAAATGGACTTTTACAAAGAAAAACTATTTCAAGACGTCCAGGAACTGTAGGAATTTGTGCGGCTATTATGAATAAATATGGAATAGATGCGGTTCCACACCTCATTTGTGGTGGATTCAATAGACAAATGACGGAAAATGCTTTAATAGATCTAAATTTTTTAGGAATAGACAATGTTTTAGTTCTTCGAGGAGATCCTTTAAAATCTGAAAAGAGTTTTTTTTCGAAAAAAAACGGTCATCAATATGCTGTAGAATTGGTTGAACAAGTTCAAAACTTGAACATGGGGAAGTACCTTGATAATACTTTCGAACAAAAAGATTCTCCATTATTTGATTTTTGTATTGGAATAGCTGGATATCCAGAAAAACATTTAGAAGCGCCAAATATGGAAAGTGATTTGTTTTTTTTAAAGAAAAAAGTGGAAGCAGGAGCTAATTATATTGTCACTCAAATGTTTTTTGATAATAAAAAATACTTTTCTTTTGTAAAAAAATGTAGATCAGAAGGAGTGGATGTACCTATCATACCTGGAATTAAACCAATTTCTTCTAAAAAACAGTTAAATAGTCTTCCTTCTCGTTTTTATTTAAATATTCCTCATGAATTAGTGAAAGAAATTGAAAAAGTAAAAGATAAAAAAATGGTTTCTCATATTGGAATTGAATGGGCGATCCAACAATCTAAAGAACTAAAAGATTCTGGAGTTGAAGTGATCCATTATTACACCATGGACAAACCAGAAAATATTTATCAGATAGTTCAAGCTGTGTATTAATTAGATAATGTAAAGGGTTTCTTTTATAGTCTTTATTATTTTTTCTTCATTTGGAAACCAAGCTTTAATTAAATTAGAAGAATAAGGTGCAGGAGTATCAAGTAGAGTAATTCTACTGATAGGCGCATCCAAGTAGTCAAACGCTTTTTTTTGTATAACATAAGAGACTTCAGAAGCTATTGAAGAAAAAGGCCAGGATTCCTCTAAAATCACTAAACGATTAGTTTTTTTCACAGAAAAAAGTATAGACTCATAATCTAACGGACGAATAGTCCGAATATCTATGACTTCTACACTGATGTTTTCTCGATCTAATTTATTGGCAATGTTTAAGGCCATTTTCATTATCTTTCCAAAAGAAACTAAACTAATATCTGTTCCTTCTTTTTTTACTTCAGCTTTTCCAATAGGAAGAATATATTCTTCTTCTGGAATCATCATTTTATCCCCATACATTTGTTCAGATTCCATAAAAATTACGGGATTGTTATCTCTTATAGCGGATTTTAAAAGTCCTTTAGCATCATATGGATTACATGGAATTACTACTTTTAATCCAGGACAACTAGCATACCAACTTTCAAAAGATTGAGAATGCGTAGCTCCTAATTGTCCAGCAGATCCAGTAGGACCTCTAAAAACAATAGGAATATTCCATTGCCCCCCACTCATATAACGGATTTTTGCCGCATTATTAATAATTTGGTCCATGGCGACTAAAGAGAAATTAAAAGTCATAAATTCAATAATAGGTCTGCATCCGTTCATGGCAGAACCTACTCCTATTCCAGAAAATCCTAATTCTGATATAGGTGTATCGATAACTCTTTTTGGGCCAAATTCTTCAAGCATTCCTTTGGAAGCTTTATAAGCTCCATTATATTGAGCCACTTCTTCTCCCATAAGGTAGACCGCCTTATCTCTTCTCATTTCTTCACTCATAGCTTCTGCTAGGACTTCACGAAAAGTTTTTTCTTTCATCATAATGTAAAAGTTCTCAACTGTTATAAAATAATAACGGAAAAGGAAGCCTAATCTAATATCTTCGCTTTTCCGTTTTTTAATTTGATATAATCAATCAATCAGTTCTTTTTTTCCTCTGTGTTAGTTAAATTATTTTTTTTTTGAAGGAAATCTTCTTGCATTTTTTGAAGAGCAAGTTGTTCATTTTTAGCCTCTGTTATAGATTTAGTTAGTTGACTCAAAAATAAATTTTTTTCTTTAAGTATTTTTAATCTTTCTTTTCCTAATTGTTTTTGATCTTCAAATTCTTTTCGAGCTTGTATGTGTTCTGCTGAACCATAAGGTTTAGATTTCATGACCGTTTTTTTTCTTTTCACTTCATTCAATAATCCTTTTTGTACCCCAACCATCTGATAGAAGTCATGATGATGAAACTCGCTTTCTTTTTCTAATCTTTCTATTTTTTCACCGATCTCTTTTATTCTTTTAGACAAATCTTCGGAATAAAAATGAGCAGTAGAAACCGAAGAAGAAGGTTTATCTCCATTAGAAGGAGGATCAGTAGGAATAAAATGAGGCTTCTGAGGAGTGGGTGCGGGGGGGGTCGGAGTTATTGGATTAGAGCTAGCAAAAGAAGGACCTGTAGGAGGAGGAATAAAAGGGGAATCTTCTGTTTTTTTTTTATTTACAGATTCATCAACAGAAGTGATCTCATCATTACAGGAGACGAGAAAAACTCCTAACGATAGAAAAATTGTTGGAATTAGAAATCTAATAGAAGTATTCATAATAAAAATTTTAAATAGTTGCATAGTTACAGTATACGATTAGGATTCTTGAATCTTAAATATATAAAAAAAATTATTACATCTAGCAACAATTTTTACAAAGAATTTTATATATTCCTATTTTTAAAATCCATAAAATTTACTTCCAAATTTAGTATATTTGGTGATATATATTTTTTCTATTCTATGGAACAACTTATCAGATTAGCTATACGTGGAATCTCCTTAAGTCAAATACAATCTGGAATATATGTTTTATTACTGGAAGAAGAATCTGGAAGAATAAAACTTCCTATTATCATAGAGAGTTTGCAGGCTCAATCTATTGCTTATGCTCTAGGAAAAAGAGATCCATCTAGATCTTTTACACATGATCTATTTATCACTTTTTCGAAAGCATTTCATATAAAGTTAAAAGCAGTTGTTATATATAAATTACTCAATGGAATATTTTTTTCTTATATCCTGTTTGAAGGAGAAAATAAAGAACATAAAATAGATTCCAAAACATCCGATGCGGTAGCTTTAGCTGTGCGATTTCAAGCTCCCATTTATACTACAAAAGAAATATTTGATAAGGCTGGAATTTATTTTGAAAATGGATTTCCTATCGAAAATAAAGAAAATGAGACCTCTTCAGAAGGAGGGATTGAAAATTCTGTTCAACTTTCTTTTAAAAAAGAAAACAGTCAAAAAGATTTAGAAAAAATGACAGAAAGAGATCTGAACGTTTTATTAAATCATGCAGTTGTAAATGAATGTTACGAACTGGCGGCCAGGATCAAAAAAGAACTAGATAGAAGAGAATAAATAATTAGTCTTTTCTTTCATATTGTATAAAACTGTAATTATATAAATGATGTTTATCTTTTTCATGAAAAAATTCATATTTTTTTTTCCACTTCCTAAGAGAAATTTTTGGAAATTTTGCATCTCCGTAAAATTTTTTGTGAATTACAGTTAATTCTATGATATGAGCTTTATCTATAGTAGAAGTATAGATTTCTTCTCCTCCTATCACAAATATTTTTTTATAATTTAAGTCATAAACTTGTTTCAAAGAAGAATAAACTTCAAAAGTTCCGCAAGGATTAGTCTTATTCGAGGAAAAAAAATGTATTTTATTTTTTTTTGTGAGTATAATATTTCTTCTTCCTGGAAGAATTTTCCCAATGGATTCAAAAGTTTTCCGACCCATCAGAATGGTTTCTCCAAAAGTCATATTTTTGAAACGTTTTAAATCATTTGGTAAATGCCACATTAATTGATTATTTTTTCCTATAAAGCCATTGCTAGAAATAGCAGAAATTAGTATAATTTTCATTTTTTTTTATATTTTTAAATTTATGGATATTCCAATTAAATATGATCCAAAATCTGTAGAAAAAAGAATCTATCATCATTGGATGAATGAAAATTACTTTTTTTCTTTACCGGGAAAGAAGGCCCCTTATACAATTTTGATGCCGCCTCCTAATATTACTGGAGTTCTTCATATTGGACATATTTTGAATAATACTATACAGGACATATTGATTAGATATGCAAGAATGAAAGGATACAATCCTTGTTGGATTCCTGGGATGGATCATGCTTCTATTGCCACAGAAGCAAAAGTAGTTCATCAATTAAAGGAAAAAGGATTGTCTAAAATTCTTATAGGAAGAGAGAAATTTTTATCACATGTTTCGGAATGGTCTGAAAAACATAAGAACATTATTTTAAATCAACTAAAAAAATTGGGGTGTTCTTGTGATTGGAACCGTGTTCAATTTACTATGAACAATAAATTATCCAAATCTGTTACAGAAGTTTTTATAGATTTATATAATCAGGGATATATATACAGGGGTTATCGTGTAGTAAATTGGGATCCAGAAGCTAAAACGACTATTTCGGATGAAGAAGTCTTCTATCGAGAACAAAAAGGAAAACTTTTTTATATAAAATATCCAATAGAAGGGGAAAAATATTTTGTGACTATTGCTACGACTCGTCCTGAAACCATGTTTGGGGATACAGCTATTTGTTTCCATCCAGATGACAATCGTTATTTTCATTTAAAGGGAAAATACGCAAGAATCCCAATAATCAATCGATTGATACCTATTATTCAAGATTCATACGTAGATCCATCTTTTGGATCAGGATGTTTAAAAATCACTCCAGCTCATGACATCAATGATAAAGCTATTGCTGATACATATCATTTAGAGATAATTGACATTTTCAATGAGGATGCAACTCTCAATGAAAAATGTCTTCATTATCAAGGAATGGATCGTTTTGAAGTGAGGAAAAATATAATCAAAGAGTTATCTAGCTTAGAAGTTTTGTCTAAGGTAGATAACTTTAATCAAAAAATTGGATTCTCAGAAAGAACAAAAACCGTAGTAGAACAAAAATTGTCTCTTCAATGGTTTCTAAAGATGAAAAAAATGTCTATTCCTGCTGTAGAAGCAGTTAAAAATGGAGAAATCCAATTTTATCCAAGTAAATTTAAAAAAATTTATTTTCAGTGGATGGATAAAATTCGTGATTGGAATATATCTAGACAATTGTGGTGGGGACATCGTATCCCAGTTTATTATTATGGAAATTCAAAAAATGATTTTGTAGTAGCAGAAAATTTGGAACAAGCCTTAATAAAAGCGAAAATTAAGAGTCATGATCCTCATTTAAAGGAAAATGAAATTAGACAAGAATCAGATGTTTTAGATACATGGTTTTCTTCCTGGATCTTACCTATGTCTGTTTTTGATGGAATTATTCATCCTCATAATCGAGAAATATCTTATTACTATCCTACTGAAGATTTAGTTACAGGTTCAGATATCTTGTTTTTTTGGGTTTCGCGTATGATTATGGCTGGTTTTTTTTTCAGAAAACAAAAACCATTTAAAAGGGTTTTTTTTACTGGAATAGTAAGAGATGATAAAAATCAGAAAATATCTAAATCTCTAAATAATTCTCCAAATCCTGTAGATTTAATTGAAAAATATGGAGCAGATGCTGTTCGTATGGGGATTATGCTAAGAGCTAGTGCAGGAAAAGATTTTCATTTTGAGGAAAATATCTGTTTACTAGGAAGAAATTTTTCTAATAAGATATGGAATGCTTTTCGTTTGATAAAAAGTTGGAAAATAGAAGAAAAAAATAAAGATTTTCCTGAAGCATCTAAAAAGGCTATTAGATGGTTTGAAAATCGTTTTTATCATGTTTTAGAAATTTTTGAAAAAAATTTTCATCAATATAAATTTGATGAATCATTGATGATTTTATATAAGTTAATTTGGAATGATTTTTGTTCTTGGTTTCTTGAAATTATTAAACCTGTTTTTGGAAAAGGGATATCGAAACCAGTCTATTCAAATACAATTAAGTGGTTTGAGAATGTGTTAAAACTATTACATCCATATATGCCTTTTCTTTCCGAAGAAATTTGGAGTCTTCTTCAAAAAAGAACAAGAGAAGAAGCTTTAATTATTTCTTCTTGGCCTAAAAAAAAATCCTATAATCAGAAAATTTTAGTTTCTTTTGAAAAGGCAGTTCAAATTATATCTCAAATACGTTCTATAAGAAATAAAATGAATATTCCTTATAAAAAAAGTTTAGTTTTCTTTTACATGAAAGAAGGAATAGAGAAAGAATACCATTCTATAATATTAAAATTAGCAAATTTATCTCAAATCATTCATGTTTTAAAAAAACCTAAAAAAGAACAATTTTTTTCCTTTTTTTTAGGAACGGATAAATATTTTCTTTATTTAGATAGAAAGTATTCTTCTAATAAAATAGATCTTATTCAAATTGAAAAAAAAATTCAATATTTTTATAATTTATTATCTATGATCCGGAAGAATTTATCCAACAATAAATATGTGAAATCTGTTCCAAAAGAAATCCTTTTAAAGGAAAAAAAGAAAGAAAGTGATACTTTGAAAAAAATAGTTCATCTTGAAGAATTCTTAAAAAGAAAAAATAAAAATTTAGATTAGATCACCAGTTTTCGCATGATCCACCACCTCCAAAATTTCCACCTTCTCCGAATCCGTCAAAACTATCTTCATTATCGGAAGATTTTTTTATAAGATTCGTAATATTCGTTAAAAATAATATATTTAATAATGATGTTGGGTCGATTACTTTTTTATATAAGAAAAAAAACATAATCAAAAAAACACTAATAGAAAAAGCCAAATTCCATTTGGAAAAATGATTTTTTTTGTTTTCCTTGTTTATATATTCATTTTTCATGGTTCTGAATATTTCTTTCAGACTGATATCTATAGCTTCATAGTATAGATTTTTTTTTAAAAGAGGTTTTATTTTTTGGATGAGTCGTCGAGTGGTAAAATCGGTCAAGTAGGGTTCTATTCCGTATCCATTTTGAATGGAGATTTTTTTATCGTTAATAGATAATAATATGATAATTCCATTGTTTTTATATTTTTTTCCAATATGCCATTTATTCCCCCATTTAGAAGCTAAAAAATTTGGATCTTCTCCATAAAGATCTGGAACAATAGAAATTAAAATTTCTGTAGAGGTTTTTTTTGAATATTGAATGAGTCTTTCATTTAATTTTTGTATTTGAGGGTGGGATAAAACTCCTGCATAGTCGTAAACGGGATATATTTTTTTTGGATTATCCGGAATATTTAATTGTCCTTGTACGAAATTTGTGAAAATTAGTAAAATGAGTAAAATTTTACTAATCTCTTTTAGAATTTTTTTCATCTAAAATTTTTTTTCCATTTTTTTTAATCCTGAAAATTTATAATAGGAGCTTTTTCTGATTCTATTTGAGATTTGAAATATCCTTTTTCTCTAAATTGAGGAAAAAAATTCGCGATGATAATTTTTGGAAATTTATTTCTATAAGTATTAAAATGATTGACTTGATCATTAAAACGGTTCCTTTCCACATTAATACGATTTTCTGTTCCTTCTAATTGATTTTGTAATTCTAAAAAATTTTGTGTTGATTTTAAATGAGGATAATTTTCTACAATTAATAATAATCTGCTAAGAGAACTTTGTAATCCTTCTTGCGCTCTTTGAAACTTGCTTATTTGATCTTGATTTAAATTATTGGGATTGATATTCATGGAAGTGGTTTTTGTTCTTGCTTCTATGACTTGATTCAGAGTGTTTTTTTCAAAATTAGCAGATCCTTTTACCGTTTTTACTAAGTTTGGAATTAAGTCTGCTCGTCTTTGATAAACGTTTTCCACTTGACTCCATTGTGTTTTTATCTTTTCATTCAATTTGACTAGTTGATTATATGTTTCAGTTATCCATAAACTGATTACAAATATTAAGATGAATATAGTGGAAATAATAATTAAAAAACTTTTTTTCATTTTATAATTTTAATTATACAAAATACAAATTTTTGAAATGAAGTTGAATTACCAGTAAATTTCTCGATGAGAGAAATAAAATAGACATTCTCTAACAGCATTTTGATTACTATCTGATCCATGAATCGCATTTTTTTCTAAAGAACTTGCATATAACTTTCGTATAGTCCCTTCAGCTGCATGAATGGGATTTGTATCTCCTATTAAAATTCTAAAATCTTCTACTGCATTTTCTTTTTCTAGAATAATAGAGACTATTGGTCCGGAAGACATAAAGTTCACTAAAGAATCGAAAAAAAGACTTTTTTTATGTTCTGCATAAAATTTTTTTGCAGATCTTTTAGAGAGATCCGTCATTTTAAGTGCCATAATATGAAATCCTGCATTGACTATATGAAACAAAATAGGCCCTATATATCCTTTTTCAACAGAATCAGGCTTTATGATAGCCAATGTGATTTTTCCCATCATGTGAGAGATCATTTTTTTTCTTTATTAAGCAATATATTAAAAATAAACTTTATTTTTTCTTTTATAAGAATCTGAAAACTGTATTTTCATAAAAAAAAAATTAGTATTTAATGAATACAAATAGTATAAAATATGGAATGGAGATAAATGATGGGAAAACCTCTTTCGATTTGTTTCGAAAAATGATTTTGACTGATTATAAATTAGCAAGAATCAGTCGTGAAACAAGTCTTTTAGGTCGTAAAGAAGTCTTAAATGGAAGAGCTAAATTCGGAATATTTGGAGATGGAAAAGAAATTCCTCAACTAGCTATGGCTAAAGTTTTTAAAAATGGTGACTTTAGATCTGGATATTATAGAGATCAAACTTTTATGATGGCTATTGGAGTTTTAAATGTAAGAAGTTTTTTTTCTCAATTATATGCGCATTCTGATTTAGAAGCAGAACCTGTTTCTTCTGGTAGAATGATGACTTCTCATTTTGGAACACGTCTTCTGAACAAAGATGGAAGTTGGAAAAACCTCATCACCCAAAAAAACTCTAGTGCAGATATTTCTTCTACAGCTGGACAAATGCCAAGACTATTAGGTCTGGCTCAAGCTTCTAAAATTTATAAGAAATTAAAAAATTTGAAGAAAACACATAAAATGTTTTCTCATAATGGAAATGAAGTCGCTTTTGGAACTATTGGAAATGCCAGCATTTCTGAAGGGTTGTTTTGGGAAACCGTGAATGCAGCTTCCGTATTACAAATACCTATTATCCTTTCTATTTGGGATGATGAGTATGGAATATCCGTTCCTAATAAGTATCAATTTTCAAAACGAAATATTAGCGATCTTTTATCAGGTTTTCAGAGAAATAAAGAAGAAAATGGGATAGAAATTCTTCGTGTAAATGGATCCAATTACATGGATCTTACAAAAACGTATGTTCAAGCAGATCAAATAGCTCGTCATGAACATATTCCAGTTATCATTCATGTGACGAATCTTACCCAACCACAAGGACATTCTACCTCTTCGTCACATGAACGATATAAATCTAAAGAGCGTTTAGAATGGGAAATGAAAAATGATGGAATCAAAAAATTTAGGGATTGGATTTTGAATTTTCAGTTTAAAACAGACACTGGCTTTTTTAAAAAGATTGCAAATGGAGATTCTATGAATAAAATAGATGTAGAAGCCAAAGAATATGTTCTTCAAGAACAAAGAAAAGCTTGGGAAGCGTTTCAAAAGCCTATTGAAAAAATAAAAAATGAAGCTATTCGGATTTTGCAAAAATTGCAATATGCATTTCCACGTAAGAAATGGATAAAAAATTCTGTCAAAGAATTGCTTACTATCAAACAGTTACATACGAAAAGATCCATTTTTAGTGTTGTCAGAAGATCTTTGTATCTTCTGTCGAAAGAAGAATCTTATCAGAAAGAATGTCTGATAAAATGGTTTAAAAAAAAATACCATGAAGAAAAAGAGAATTATTCTTCACATTTATATAGCATTTCTGAAAAAGCTTCCGTAAAAATTACCGAAGTTTTTCCTGTATATAATAAGAAAAATTGTTGTGAAGTAGACGGAAGAATCGTTTTAAGAGAGAATTTTGATAAGTTATTAGAATTATACCCAGATCTTTTAATCTTTGGAGAAGATGTCGGTAAAATTGGAGACGTAAATCAAGGATTAGAAGGTCTTCAAAAAAAATATGGAGAATCACGAGTTTTCGATACGGGAATACGTGAATCTACTATTCTTGGACAGGGAATTGGTCTTGCTTTGCGTGGACTTCGTCCTATAGTTGAAATTCAATATTTAGATTATATTCTGTATGCTTTGCAAATTATGAGTGATGATCTGGCTTGTTTGCAATACAGAACAAAAGGAGGGCAAAAATCTCCCGTTATTATTCGAACAAGAGGACATCGTTTAGAAGGAATATGGCATTCTGGTTCTCCTATGGGAGGTATCATCAATTATTTAAGAGGGATTTTTGTACTTGTTCCAAGAAATATGGTAAAAGCTGCAGGCTTTTATAATACTCTTCTAGCTGGAGATGATCCAGCTTTAGTGATTGAATGTCTAAATGGTTATAGAATAAAGGAAAAACTTCCGGAAAACTTAGGTTATTTTAGAACTCCTATTGGAATAGCAGAAGTGACTAAAATAGGAAAAGATATTACAATTGTTACTTATGGTTCTACATGGAGAATTGTCCATGAGGCCGCAGAAGAATTATCTAAAATAAATATTGATCCTGAAATCATTGATATTCAATCTCTATTGCCTTTTGATCTTCAAAAGAATATTGGAAAAAGCTTAAGAAAAACAAATAGATTATTAATTATAGATGAAGATGTTCCAGGAGGGGCTTCTGCTTATATACTCCAAAAAATATTAGAAGAACAAAACGGATACTATTATTTAGATAATCCTCCTATTACAATTACGGCTCAAGAGCATCGTCCTCCATATGGATCTGATGGAGATTATTTTTCAAAACCATCTGTTGAAAATATTGTAGAAAAAGTATTAAAAATTATGCAGGATAGTTAGAAAATTTATGATTATTAATATTTTTTTTAAAAAAAAATAAAATATTTATTATTCATTACCTTTGGTATCTTAATAAAGATAAAGTTTTTTTTACGTTATGAAAATAGAAAAAACCTTACATTCTAGGATAGATGAGATAGATTTTAACAATATTTCTTTTGGAAATCATTGTTCGGATCACATGTTTTGTTCAGAGTTTAGAAACGGAGAATGGAAGAATTCAATCATTAAACCATTCGAAAATATAAACCTTTCTCCAAAATCTCTTGTATTTCATTATGGACAGGCGGTTTTCGAAGGAATGAAAGCTTATAAAGATAAAAATGAAGAAATTTTTTTGTTTCGTCCAGAAGAAAATTTTAAAAGAATCAATAAATCTGCTACACGTTTAGAAATGCCACCTATTCCAGAATCCATATTTATGAATGGATTAAAAAGACTAATAAATATAGATCGAGATTGGGTCCCAAAACATTATGGACAATCTTTATATATTCGTCCTTTCTTAATTGCAATGGATGGAGTTTTATCTGCTAAACCATCTAAGGATTATTTATTTATGATTATATCTACCCCTGCAGATGCTTATTATGAATATCCATTAAAAATAAAAATAGAAGAAAAATATAGTCGTGCTGCATCAGGAGGAGTTGGATTTACTAAAGCTGCTGGAAACTATGCTTCTTCTTTTTATCCTACTAGATTAGCAAGAGAAGAAGGGTTCGATCAGATCTTATGGACGGATTCATCCACTCATACATGGATTGAAGAATTGGGAACAATGAATGTTTTTTTTTGGATAAAAGACAAACTCGTTACTCCACGAACTAATGAAAATATATTAAGTGGAATCACCTGTAAAAGTCTTCTTGTTTTAGCTAAGAAAGAAGGAATAGATATAGAAGAAAGAGATTTAAGTGTTTCAGAAATCATAGATGGATTAAAAAAAGGAGTCTTAAAAGAAGCTTTTGGTTGTGGAACAGCCGTAGTGGTGAATTATTTTCAAACTATTAGTTATCTAGGTGTAAATTTTTCTTTACCAGATCTTACAGATGAAAAAAGAATATCAATATTCTTGAAAAAGAAACTATTAGACATTCAGCATAACTTGTCGGAAGATCCTTTTGGATGGCGTTTAAAATTAAAAAGATTTCTGTAGTCTTATGAATGAGGTTTTTCCATCTATAGAGGAATCCATTCGAAAATCCATCTCTATTTTATACAGATTGGATCCTTGTCCCAGGTTGGATTTTCAATCTACTAAAAAAGAACATCTAGGAGATATTACTTTTGTTTTGTTTTCTTTGTCTAAAATATTAAAAAAACCTGTAGAAGAAATTGGAAAAAATATTGGAACTTACGTTAAGGATCAATTAAAAGGGTTGATTAGTTTTTCTATTGTTGGAGGTTTTTTAAATTTTATTTTCAAGGACAGGTATTATCTTTATCTTCTTATAAATATGTTAAATAAAAATTTTTATGATTTAAAATTGTCTGATAAAAATATCATGATTGAATATTCTTCTCCAAATGCAAATAAACCTCTTCATTTAGGTCATATTAGAAATAGTCTTATTGGTTATTCTTTATCAGAAATATTGAAAATGGTTGGAAATAAAATTACTAAGATACAGATAATTAATGATAGAGGAATACATATATGTAAATCTATGATGGCTTGGAAAGAATTAGGAAAAGGAGAAACCCCTGATGGGGTAGATATGAAAGGAGACCATTTCGTGGGAAAATATTATAATTTATTTGATAAAATTTATTGTGAAGAAGTTAAAAAATTTTCTAAAAAAAATAAAAATAATCAGAATGATATTCCAATTATAAAAAAAACTAGAAATCTATTAAAAAAATGGGAATCAGGAGATCATGAAACTAGAAATCTTTGGAAAAAAATGAATAAATGGGTTTATGATGGGTTCAAAGAAACTTATAAAAAATTAGGAATACTTTTTGACCAAGTAGAATATGAAAGTGATGTTTATGAAATTGGAAAAAATATCATAAAAGAGGGTTTTCAAAAAGGAATTTTTTTTCAAAAACAAGATGGGTCTATTTGGGTTGATTTAATTAAAGAAGGTTTTGATCAAAAACTTTTATTACGATCAGATGAAACTTCTGTATACATCACCCAAGACATAGGAACTGCTGTAGAGCGTTTTAGAAAGTATGATCATATAGATAAACTCATTTATATTGTAGGAAAAGAACAAGATTATCATTTTAAAGTACTTTTTACTATCCTGAAACGTTTAGGATACATATGGGTGAAAAAATTAACTCATCTTTCTTATGGAATGGTAGATTTACCAAGTGGTAGAATGAAATCAAGAAAAGGAAATATTATAGATGCTGATAGTCTGATCTCAGAAACGTCTTCTATTGTAAAAAAAAATTTTTTAAAAGATTTTTCCAAAGAAGAAAAGGAAAAATATGCAGAAATAATAGGATTAGGAGCTATAAAGTATCATTTTTTACAAGTCGATCCTAAGAAAAGGATTATTTTTTTTCCTGATAAATCTATAGATATCAAGGGAAAGACAGGTCCATATATCCAATATGCTTATTCGAGAATTCGTTCAATAGAACGAAAGTTTACTTTTTTTTATTCCTTAACTCATAAGGATTGGTCTAATGAAAAATTGGATATCCATGAAAAAAATATGATTAAAATTCTTCAAAAATATCCATTTATATTAAAAAAATCTGCAAGAGAATTGAATCCTTCTTTAGTTGCTAATTATATATATGAAGTAGCTAAAATATTTAACCATTTGTATCAAAATACAAGAGTAATAAACCCTTTAGATATAATTCATAGTAATATTTGTATGAATATCATTCATGTGACAGGGAACATTTTAAAATCTGGAATGAATTTATTAGGCATAAAAATGCTTGATCGTATGTAAAAAAAAAATAAACGTTTATGTTTGAACATTTACAAAAAAAATTGAATAAAGCTTTTCATATTTTAAAGGGAAATAGCAAAATAACTGAAATAAATATTGCAGAGACTATGAAAGAAATTCATAGAGCTCTTATTGATGCTGATGTTAATTACAAGATTGCTAAAATTTTTGTTCAAAAAGTTAAAGAAAAATCTTTAGGTAAAAAAGTATTAACTTCTTTAAATCCAAAACATTTAATTATCAAACTAGTATATGATGAGTTAGTCACCCTCATGGGAAAAAAGAATAGAAAAATAAATATTTCTAATAATCCTTCCATTATTTTAATTTGTGGGTTACAAGGAAGTGGAAAGACTTCTTTTTCTTCTAAGCTCGCTTTTTTTTTGTGTAGAAAAAAAAATAAAAATCCTTTATTAGTAGCTGCAGATACTTATCGTCCTGCAGCTATAGATCAACTGAAAATTATTGCAGATCAAGTTCATCTTCCTGTTTTCTTTTTAAAAGAAAATAAAAATGTCATCGAGATTATTGAGAAATCTCTTATTTATGCCTCTAAAAAAAAGTATAATGTAGTTATTATTGATACTGCAGGTCGATTAGCTATTGATAAAAAGATGATGGATGAAATTCAAAAAATTTATCAGTATTTTCACCCAGATGAAACTTTATTCGTGGTGGATTCCATGACTGGACAAGACGCTATAAATACGGCTCAAATTTTTTCTCGTATTCTAAATTTTGATGGGATCGTAATGACTAAATTAGATGGGGATAGTAGAGGAGGAGCAGCTATTACTATGTCTAGTGTCATTGGAAAGCCTATAAAATTTATTAGCAATGGAGAAAAAATAGAAGATATAGAAATTTTTTATCCAGAAAGAATAGCTAATAGGATTTTAGGAATGGGAGATATTGTTTCTTTAGTAGAAAAAGTTCAAGAACAATTTAATGAGGAAGAAACTCAAAAGATTTATAAAAAAATTTCAAAAAATCGTTTTAATTTTGAGGATCTTTTGAAGCAACTTCAACAAGTGAAAAAAATAGGAAGTATGAAGAATCTTATGTCCATGATTCCTGGCATGGATAAATTTTTTGAACATAAAAACGAAAAAAAAGATTCTTTCAAAGAAATAGAATCTATAATTCTATCTATGACTCCATATGAAAGAAATCATCCAAAAATACTTGATGATGTGAGAAGAAAAAAACGAATTTCGAAAGGTTCTGGAGTTTCCTTAAGAGAAATTGACCTTTTTTTAAAACAATTTTATAGCATAAGTAAAATGATGAAAACTATTCATCCTAATTCAGGATCCCAAATGATAAAAAATTTTATATCTAAAATGATGAATAAAGAAAATAGTATATAATCTTGGATTAATTTTAATAAAAATTTTCTTTTATTGAAAATATTTTTAATTTTGTTCGTTTGATATGAATAGTTTTTTCAAGACCCCAATGTGGATATACAGTTCTTGATGGAATTATATGTATATGTTTATGAATGAGTAAACTATGATGAAAGGTTTTTTAAATAGAGAAAGATTTTTAGGAATTTTAGAAAATATAAATATTTGGGATGTTATGGTGATTGGAGGGGGGGCTACAGGATTGGGAATCGCTTTGGATTCAGCTTCTAGAGGATATAAAACTCTTCTTTTAGAACAATCTGATTTTTCTAAAGGAACTTCTAGTCGTAGTACTAAATTAGTTCATGGAGGAATAAGATATTTGGCTCAAGGAAATATAAAATTAGTTTATGAAGCTTTACAGGAAAGAGGACATTTGTTGAAAAATGCTCCTCACTTGGTAAAAAAACAAAGATTTGTTATTCCTATTTTTAGTTGGAGGATGGGTTTTTTTTATTGGGCTGGTTTGAAATTTTATGAATGGTTAGCTGGTTCTCTTAGTTTTGGAAAATCTCAATTTTTATCTAGAAATGAAATACTGAAAATATTTCCTGAAATTCGACCGCATAGTTTGAAAGGGGGTATTTTATATTATGATGGACAGTTTGATGACGCACGTTTAGCTATTAATTTAGCCAAAACTTGTGTTCAGCAAGGAGGAGTCGTGTTGAATTATTTTCAAGTAAAAAATCTTATTAAAAAGATAGGAAAAATATCTGGAGTGATCGCTTATGATCTTGAAACTAAAAAAAAATATTCTATTTATTCAAAAACAGTTATTAATGCCACAGGGGTTTTTTCAGATTCTATTTCTAAAATGGATGAATCCACATGGCCTATTTTAATAAAACCTAGTCAAGGGACGCATATTGTTTTAAAAAAATCCTTCTTTAGCAGTTCAAATGCTATAGTCATTCCAAAAACTACGGATGGTAGAGTTCTTTTTAGTATTCCATGGTATGATCATGTTTTGATAGGAACTACAGATACTTTTTTGGATAAAAGTGATCTTGATCCTAAACCTTTAGAAGAAGAAATAGATTTTATTCTACAGACTTTTAAACAATATTTTGTAAATACACCAAAAAAAAAGGATATTTTAAGTGCTTTTTCAGGTTTACGTCCTCTTTTTTTTCCTCGTCGTTTTTCTTCTTCTACTCCCACTAAAGACATATCTAGATCTCATAAACTGATGATTAGTCCTTCTGGACTAGTAACTATCATAGGTGGAAAATGGACTACATATAGAAAAATGGCAGAAGAAACTGTCAATAAAGCCATTGAGATAGGAAAATTAAATAAAGTTCCTTCTATAACAAAAAATCTGAAAATTTATGGAGCTATTTCTTCATCTAAGAATTATAATTCTTATTGGAAAAAATATGGGGAGGATGAATTTTACATTCAAAAATTAATTGAGGAAAATCCTCTATGGGGAGAGCCATTAATATCTCAAGGTCCTTCTTATTTTTGTACTAAAGCAGAAGTTGTTTGGATGGTCCGTCATGAAATGGCTAGAACAATTGAAGATGTTTTAGCAAGAAGGTTTCGTTTATTATTTTTAAATGCTCAAAAAGCGATAGATATAGCACCAAGAGTAGCAGCATTAATGGCTAAAGAACTTCCTCGAGATAAAACATGGGAAAAATCACAGGTAGCTGCTTTCAAAGAGTTAGCTATGCAATATTATTATCCAGTTTAATTCAAAGAGAAGTTTAATACCATCATCATATGCTTATGAAAAAATATGTGCTATCATTAGATCAAGGAACTACCAGTTCTAGAGCTATTGTTTTTGATAGGGTTGGAAATATTATATCCGTAGCTCAAAGAGAATTTACACAAATTTATCCTTATCCTGGATGGGTAGAACATAATGCAGAAGAAATATGGTCTACACAAGCTTCAGTAGCTTTAGAGGCTATTTTAAAAGCAAATTTAGAAGGAAGCAATATTATTTCAATAGGAATTACTAACCAAAGAGAAACAACCGTGGTATGGGATAGAAAAACGGGAGAGCCGATTTATAATGCAATAGTTTGGCAAGACCGACGGACATCTAGTTATTGTGATCAGATGAAATGTGAAGGTTTGACTGAAATGATTCGAAAAAAAACCGGTCTTATTATAGATCCTTATTTTTCTGCTACTAAAATTAAATGGATATTAGAAAATGTTCCAGGAGCTAGGAAAAAAGCTAATTCTGGAAAATTAGCTTTTGGAACTATAGATTCATGGTTGATATGGAATTTAACCGGTAAAGAAATTCATGTAACGGATGTCACTAATGCATCTAGAACCATGCTTTTTAATATTCATACCCTTAGTTGGGATCAAGATTTAATCAAATTATTTGATATTCCAAAAACAATGCTTCCAGAAGTCAAGTCTTCTAGTGAAATTTTTGGTTATACAACGGGTCATGTTTTATCCCATCAAATTCCTATATCTGGAATTTCTGGAGATCAACAGGCCGCTCTATTTGGTCAAATGTGTACTAAAATTGGAATGGTTAAAAACACCTATGGAACAGGTTGTTTTATGTTAATGAATGTTGGAGAACATCCTGTTTTCTCTCGAAATAATTTAATAACTACTATTGCTTGGAAAATTAAAGATAAGGTTCAATATGCTTTAGAAGGAAGTGTATTTATTGCTGGAGCAGTTGTTCAATGGCTTAGAGATGGCTTAGGTTTACTTTTATCTTCAAGTGAAGCGGAAAAATTAGCCGCTTCAGTAGATAATACAGAAGGAATGTATATGGTTCCTGCATTTTCTGGTTTGGGAGCTCCTTACTGGGATCAAAAAGCTAGAGGAACTATTGTTGGAATTACTAGGGGGACTTCTTCTGCTCATTTTGTACGTGCGGCTTTGGAAAGTATTGCTTTTCAAAATATGGATGTTCTGAAAGCTATGGAAGCAGATTCTGGAATTTCTATAAAAGAACTTCGTGTAGATGGAGGAGCAACGGTTAATAAATTATTGATGCAATTTCAATCTGATATTTTAAATGTCAAAGTAGTGAAATCAAAAATATCTGAACTTACAGCAGCAGGTGCTGCTTATTTAGCTGGATTATCTGTTAATTACTGGACTAGTTTGGAGGATATTCAAGATAAATGGCAATTAGAACAGGTTTTTGAACCAAAAGGAATGTCAAGTCGTTGGGAACGAATTCAAGGTTGGAAAAAAGCAATAAAAACAACACGTTCTTGGTCTAGAAAATAAAGTTATTTAATTTAATTATAATGACAAAAATATCTGGAGAGATTATAGGAACTATGATTTTAGTTTTTTTAGGAAATGGAGTAGTGGCTAATGTTTTATTATCTAAAACAAAAGGACATGAAAATGGTGGATGGTTCACTATTACTATGGGATGGGCATTAGCTGTTTTTATGGGAATATTAGTTTCAGCTCCTTATAGTGGTGGTCATCTAAATCCTTCTGTTACAATAGGTCTTGCTATGATTGGAAGGTTTAAATGGAATCTTGTTCCTTTTTATATACTTTCTCAATTTATAGGAGCTATGTTAGGATCTTTATTGGTATGGATTTTATATAAAGATCATTTCTCAGAAACTAAAAATGAACAGGATAAATTATCTGTATTCACTACCAGTCCTGCTATAAAAAATTTATATTCTAATTTATTGAGTGAAGTATTAGCTACTTTTATTTTTATGTTTGTTACTTTCCACCTTATAGGATTAGGATATTTTGGAGCTTTTCCATCAGCTTTAATTATATTAGGAATTGGATTATCTTTAGGGGGAACCACGGGATATGCTATTAATCCTGCTCGTGATTTAGGTCCAAGAATTGTATATTCTATAATTTCTTTCTTTTCTGGTAGAAAAGAAAAGAATAACTGGGATTACGCTTTGATTCCTGTATTAGGACCTATTCTTGGTAGTGTAATGGCAGCTGCATTATATTTATCAATAAAATGAAAAAAACTCGTAACTTTTTTTTTTACAAAGTTATAGTTAACTTATTTGAGTTGTATAATGAATAAATATTCAGTTTCTAATCTGGATCACAGAAAAATAGGAAAAAAACTAAAGTTTTTTATATTTTCTGATAGAGTTGGAACGGGTTTGCCATTATGGTTACCTAGAGGAACAATTTTTAGAAGAAATTTAGAAGAATTTTTGACAGATATTCAGAAAAAATCAGGATATGAGATGATTATGACTCCACATATTGGACATAAAAAATTATATGTGAGAAGTGGACATTGGGACAAATATGGGAAAGACAGTTTTAAATCGATTCAAACTCCTCATTCAGAAGAAGAATTCCTATTAAAACCAATGAATTGTCCTCATCATTGTGAAGTTTATCGTTCTCAAGAATGGTCTTATCGTGATCTTCCTAAACGTTTTGCAGAATTTGGAACTGTTTATAGGTATGAACAAAGTGGAGAACTTCATGGTCTAACAAGAGTGAGATGTTTTACACAAGATGACGCTCATATTTTTTGTACGTATGATCAGCTATTGGAAGAATTTAAAAAAGTCATAAATTTAGTTTTCTACGTATTTCGTCGTTTAGGTTTTTTGGAATATACGATTAGAGTTTCATTGAGAGATCCAAAAAAAATTCATAATTATATTGGATCTGATGAAAATTGGAAAATGGCTGAAGAGGCTATACTACAAGCTGTTAAAGAAGAAAAAATAGATGCATCTCTTCATTATGGAGAAGCCGCTTTTTATGGTCCTAAATTAGATTTTCTTATCAAAGATTCTTTAAAAAGAAACTGGCAACTAGGAACTATTCAAATAGATTATAATTTGCCTGAAAGATTCGATTTATATTATAAGGGAAAAAATAACGAAAGACATCGTCCAGTTATGATCCACCGTGCCCCTTTTGGTTCTTTGGAACGTTTGATCGCTATTCTTATAGAACACACAAAAGGAAATCTTCCCTTTTGGTTGGTTCCTAATCAAGCCGTTATTCTTCCTATAAGTGATAAATATATAATTTATGCAAAAAAAATTTTAAATTTGATGTTAAATCATAAGATTCGTGTCTTTCTTGATGAAAGAAATGAGAAAATTGATAAGAAAATCAGGGATTCTGAAGAAAATAAAATTCCTTATATGATTATTTTGGGGGAAAAAGAAGAAGAAAATAAAATGATTTCATTACGACGTCATGGATTGGGTCATATAGGAAGATTTACTATTTCCAATGGAATAGATGCTATTTTTAAAGAAACTAATTAAATTTATAAAATTATCATAAAAAAGAAATTTTCTAGAGGGCATAAAAAAAAGAGGATATATCGTCCGTTACCACAAAAAAAAGAGAGACATCGCATTAATGCCCATATTTATTCTGATCAGGTTCGCTTAGTTGGTAATATAGTAGAAAACGGAATTTATTCTATTCAGGAAGCTCTTCAATTTGCTAGAGATAAGGAATTAGATTTAGTAGAAATTAATCCTAAAGTGGATCCTCCAGTATGCAAAATACTGGATTATAAAAAATTTCTTTATGAACAGAAGAAAAAAAAGAAGCAATTTAAAGCAAAACAAATTAAAGTAAATACTAAAGAAATTCGATTTGGTCCACAAATAGGGGATCATGATGGAAGAGTAAAAATAAAGAGTGCGGAAAAATTTTTAATGCGTGGGGATAAAGTAAAAGTTTTTGTTTTTTTTAAAGGTCGTTCCATAGTGTATAAAGATCAAGGAAAAATAAAATTGTTAAAATTTGCAGAAGAAATTGAAGAATATGGAAGAGTGGAAAAAATGCCTGTTATGGAAGGAAAAAGAATGTATATGATCTTAGCTCCAAAGAAGTTTTAGTATTATGCCTAAATTGAAAACAAAATCAGGATCAAAAAAAAGATTTAAAAAAACAGCTAATGGCAGTATAAAAAGAAAACAAGCATTTAAAAATCATCTTTTAACTAAAAAATCGAAAAAAAGAAAACGTCATCTTTCTAATTTTTCTTTATTGAAAAGTTCAGATAAAAAGAATATAAAAAAACAATTCTAACTTAGAAAAGTTATGCCAAGATCTACAAATGCGGTTTCTTCTAGACGAAAACGTAAAAAAATACTTAAATATGCAAAAGGATTTTATGGAGCAAGAAGTAAGGTTTATACCGTGGCTAAAAACGCTGTAGAGAAATCTTTTAGTTATGCTTTTTCAGGAAGAAAAAAAAAGAAAAGAGATTTAAAATCTCTTTGGATTCAACGTATAAACGCTGGAGCTCGTTTATATGGAATGTCTTATTCTGTATTTATGAAAAAACTATCTGATAAAAACATTAAACTTAACAGAAAATTTCTTTCCGATTTTTCTATGAATGATCCGGATACTTTTAAAAAAATAGTAGAAAATATCACTTCTTAGGGTTTTTATTTCTACCCAAAAGAGTCTTTAGTTTTTTTTCTATGAGTTTTTTCTTACTAGAAGAGAAATAATCTATAAAAAGTTTTCCTTCCATATGATCATACTCATGTTGAACCACTCGAGCACATATTCCTTTTAGAGTTTCTTTCTTTTTTTTCCAATTATGGTCATAGTATTCTATTGATACGTGAGACTTTCTTTTGACATATCCCATGATCCCAGGAATACTAAGACAGCCTTCATTAAATTCATATTCTTTTCCATGGATTTTTAATATTCTAGCGTTAATAAAAACTTCTTTATAATTCTCTATATCCTTTCCATTTTCTAATAAACAGGAAGTTTCTACTATAAAAATTCGTATATTCTTTCCTATTTGAGGAGCCGCCAATCCAATTCCTTTCACTTTGTGTATCGTGTCGAACATATTTTTGACTAATTCCTGTATTTTTTTTCTACAAGAGTAAATATCTATATCTATGCATTTTTTTCTTAGAATAGGATTTCCATAAACGACTATAGGTAATATCATAGATTAATTTTTTTTTCTTTTTTTGTAAGATAAGATTGTAAAATGATTGTTGCACTAATTTTGTTGATAAGTCCTTTTTGTCTTCTNCTATCATAGTATAAAAAGCCATTTTAGATGTAAAACGTTCATCTATTCGTTCTATTCTAATTTGAGGATTTTTTTTATGAAATTTAGAAATAAAATTCTGAATAGATTTTTCTATTAAAGCATTTTGGTTGTTTAAAGTTTTTGGTAATCCTATAACAATGTTTTTTATCGATTCTTCAGCTATAAGGATAGCTAAAAAACTCATTAAATTTTTAGTTGGAATAGCATTTAGTCCAAATGCAAATTTTTGTAAAGGGTCTGTTATAGATAAACCCGTTATTACTTTTCCATAATCTATTCCCAATATTCTTGTCATTCTTATTTTAAAAATATAACAAATATATACTTGTTATCTTATTTTATTTTTACTAATTTTGTTTTTGAAATATTTCTTGTAGGATTTTATGAAAATAGATCAGCTTAAATTAGAGATAGAAAGGGCTTGGAAAAATAAAACCGTATGGTCTACAGATAGTAATATAAATAAATTCGTGATTCATGTTATGGATCTTTTAGAAAAAGGATCTATAAGAGTTTCAGAGTTATTAAATGGAAAATGGAGGGTTCATGAATGGATAAAACAGGCTATAATCATGTATTTTTCCATTAAAAAGATGAATTTGATTGAATTAGGTCCATTAGAATTTTATGACAAAATTCCGATCAAGAATAAATTTAAAGAGAAAGGAATTCGGGTGGTCCCCCCTGCTGTAGCGCGTTATGGATCTTATATTTCTCATGGGGTAGTTCTTATGCCTTCTTACGTAAATATAGGAGCTTATATAGGAGAAAAAACGATGGTAGATACTTGGGCAACAGTAGGGAGTTGTGCTCAAGTCGGAAGTGGAGTGCATATCAGTGGTGGAGTTGGAATAGGAGGAGTTTTAGAACCTATACAAGCTTCTCCAGTGATTATTGAAGACGATGTTTTTATTGGATCTAGATGTATTTTAGTCGAAGGAGTTTGTATAGAGAGAGAAGCTGTGTTAGGAGCTAATGTAGTTTTAACCGCTACTACTAAAATATTTGATGTTACAAAAGAAAAACCTATGGAGAGGAGAGGTTACATTCCTAAATCTTCTGTAGTCATTCCTGGGGCTTTTCCAAAAAAATTTCCTTCAGGAATCTATCAGGTTCCATGTGCTCTTATTATAGGGAAAAGAAAAGATAGCACAAATAAAAAAACCTCTTTAAATGAAGCCTTGAGAACTCATAACATTGTTTTGTAATTTTTCATGTCTTTTTACGAAGAAATAGAAAAAAGTGTAAAAATATTAAAAAAAGGAAGAAGTTTATTATATCCTACAGATACTGTATGGGGTTTAGGTTGTGATGCATTTAATATAAAAGCTATAGAAAAAATATATAAAATAAAGAATAGAAGTTTTTCGAAATCTATGATTTTTTTAGTAGAAAGCATGGATCGTTTATGCGAATTAGTAGAAGATATCCCGTTTTTCGTAAAAAAAATACTTCAGGAAAATCATAGAAAAAAACCTATCACTATAGTATACGACAATCCTAGAAAAATAGTTTCTAAATTAAATCCAAAAGCTAAAGATAATACTTTAGCTATACGTTTAACGATGGATCCTTTTTGTTCTCGTTTAATTCAAAATCTAGATAGACCCATCATATCTACTTCTGCTAATTTATCAGGATTTCCTACTCCTAAATCATTTTGTGAAATCAGTCCTTCTATTTTAAATAAAATCGATTATGCGGTCAACTTCCGTAGAAAAGAGATATCTAGTTTTAGTAGTTCTTCTATACTAAAAATTGTTTCAAATAAAGTGAAAATATTACGTATGTAAACTTCCATGAAGTTATTTTCTGCTATTCATAGAAATATATTTCGTATTATTAGTCTTTCTGCTAAAAGAATACAACAAGATTGTTATGTAGTAGGAGGTTATGTTCGGGATTTTTTACTTGGTCAAAGAATCTATAAAGATTTGGATATTCTAACTATAGGAGAAGGGATTAGATTAGCCAAAGAAGTCTCTAAACACATTCACCCCACTCCTAGAATAAATATATTTAAACGTTTTGGGACCGCTATGTTAGAGTATAAAAATCAAAAAATAGAATTCGTAGGATCTAGAAAAGAATCATATTATTTATACAGTAGAAAACCGATCATAGAGATCGGGACCTTGCAAGATGATCAAAATAGGAGAGATTTTACAATTAATACTTTAGCCATTAGTTTGAACGAAAGAAATTACGGAGAATTAATCGATCCATTTGGAGGATTATCAGATTTAGAAAGAAAAACATTAAGAACTCCATTAAATTCAGATGTTACTTATTCTGATGATCCATTGCGAATGATGCGAGCTATTCGATTGGCTACTCAACTTCAATTTTTTATTGAAAAATCTTCATTTCAATCTATTCAAAGAAATAGAAAAAGAATAAATATTGTTTCTATGGAAAGAATTATAGAAGAATTCAATAAGATTCTTTTATCTAAAAAACCTTCTATCGGATTACTTTTATTGTATAAATCTGGATTATTATCAATTATATTACCGGAATTAACTTTATTGCAAGGAATAGAAGAAAAAAACGGATATAAGCATAAAGATAATTTTTATCATACTTTGCAAGTAGTAGATAATATTAGTCAAGAAGAAAGTAATTCTATTTGGTTAAAATGGGTAGCATTGCTTCATGATATAGGAAAGGCCTATACTAAAAAATTTTTACCAAAAATAGGTTGGTCTTTTCATGCACATGAATTAGTAGGATCTAAAATGGTTCCAAAAATATTTCAACGTTTGAAATTGCCAAAAGGAGAACCTATGAGATATGTAAAAAAAATGATACAAAATAGTTATAAACCTGTTGCGTTAATAGGAGATAACACTGGTGATTCCGCCATCCGTAGATTGTTATTTGACATGGGAAAAGATATTGAAGATTTAATCAAACTATGTATAGCGGATATTACTACGAAAAATTTAGAAAAAAAAAATCGATATATAAATAATTTATTTCTTCTCCTAGAAAGGATTAAAAAACTAGAAGAAAGAGATCGGATTCAAAACTGGAAATCTCCTATATCAGGAAACGATATCATGAATGCTTTTCATATCGCTCCCTGTAAAAAAATAGGAGTCATAAAAAATTTTATTAAGGAATCTATTTTTGAAGGAAGAATATCCAATGAATTTCATTCTGCTTATTTTCTTATGTTAAAAAAAGGAGAAGAATTAGGATTGAAAAAAAAATCATGAATTATATGTTATTTTCTTTCATTAACGAAAATGAGAAAAAAAAAATAGTATTAGTCCCACATACTAATCCAGATGGAGATGCTTTAGGTTCCTCTTTAGCACTTTTATTTTATTTGAGAAAACTTAAACATGATGTAGATTTAATATCTCCTACAGAATATTCTGAATTTTTTAAATGGCTTCCTGGAAGTGAGGAAATTCTTATTTTCTCTGAAAAGACTCAATTTTTGGTAAAAAAAAAGATTGTCGATTCAGATTACATTTTTTTTATAGATTTTAATAATTTATCAAGGATAAAGATCTTTCGGAAATTTTTTACAGATTCTCAAGCAAAAAAAATATTAATAGATCATCATCCATCCCCTTCTCCTTTTTATTTTGATTTTATGTTTTCAGATCCTACGGTTTCAGCTACTAGTATTTTAGTATTTAGATTGATATCTAATATGAAAAATTTGGATAAAATTGATAAAAATATAGCTACATGTTTATATGTTGGATTGATGACGGACACTGGTTTTTTTCGTTTTCCTTCTGTAACATCAGAAACTCATTTTATTGCAGGTCAATTAATAGAAAAGGGAATTGATATTGAAAAAATATATAATCATTTACAGGAAAGATATAGCGAAAATAAATTAAAACTTTTGTCTAAAGCTTTGGAAAAATTAAAAGTGATAAAAAAATATCGGACAGCTTATACAAGTATTAAGGCTTCTGATATAAATTATTATCCATATAATCATGGAGATACAGAGGGTATCATTAGCTATGGCTTATACATAAAAAACATAGTTTTTTCCGTTTTCTTTTTTGAGGAAAAAGAAAAATCTCCTATTAGAATTTCTTTTCGTTCCAGAGGAAATTTCGATGTTAATATTTTTGCTAGAAAACATTTTGGAGGAGGTGGACATAAAAATGCGGCAGGAGGACTTTTAGAAAAAAGTCTTTCAGACTCTATCGATTATTTTTTAAGTATTATTCCTAATTATCATAAACATCTTATATTTTCCATTTGATATTACATCCATAACTAGGTTTTGTAGTTAGAGATGTTTCTATTCCTTTTAAAAGTCCTTCTAATACTTTTCTTACATCGTATCCTGTAACGGGGATTCCATTTTCTGGTCTAGAATCATCTAATTGTCCATGATAACATAAATCTCCTACCCCGTTAAATATAAAAAATTCTGGAGTGCATTGAGCTCCATAATACTTAGCTACTTCTTGTTTTTCATCAAAAAAATAAGGAAAAGGATAACCTAATTGATGAGAGATTTTTTTCATATTTTCCGGAGAATCTTCTGGATATTTTTCTATATCATTAGAATTGATGGCTAAAAAGAAAACTCCTTTATGGAGATAATCATTAGCTAAACGGACCAATTCTGTATTAATATGTTTCACATATGGACAATGATTGCAAATAAACATAATTACAGTCGCCTTATCGGAAAAAAAATCTTGAAGAAATTTATTCTTTCCTGAAACCGTTTCTAATAATTCAAAATTTTTTATTTTTATTTTAATTTCATCAGAAGAATAAGTACGTACCATAATTATTTTCTATTATATAAGGTTATTTTTTCTTTTTTTTTGAACAAAAAACAAAAGATTTTTTCTTCTCTTCTTCAGCTAATTCCGCATCTATTAATATTCTTCCACTATGTTCATCTATTAAAAGTTTCTTACGTTGTATCAGTTCAGAATACTTCTGAGGAGTAATGGCAAGATAAGAACCTAATGGAGCTCCTCTTTGTACTGGAGCTACAGCTACTCCATTTTTCACTCCATTTCTTATTTTTTTGTAAGTTTTTAATAAATTATCATCTACTTTTTTAGAAAAAAAATTAGATTTTTCTAGTAGAATTTTTTCCTCTTTTTCATTCTCTAAAAGAATCTGATTTAATTCTTTTTTTTTATGAAAAAGATGTTCTTTTTTATGTTGAAAAATCTTTTCTTTTTTTTCTAATATTTCTTTATTTTTCTGAATGTTCAGATTGATTTCTTGAATTCTTTTTTTAGATAATTGAATTTCTAATTTTTGATAATCAATTTCTTGATCAAGAGAATATAATTCTTTGTTATTTTTTACATTATCCTTTTGTTTTTCGTATTTTTTTATCAAAATCTCTGAAGATTTAATCTCTTTATTCCTTTTATCCAGATTCTTTTTTAGAGAATGAATGTCTTCCTGAAGAAGCTCCAATTTTTTTTTCATTCTGTCTAGTTCTTCTTCAAAACTTATAAGTTCTATAGGGATATTTCTACGGAATTTTTGTATGTCATCTATACGAGAATCGATTAATTGAAGATTATATAATACCCGTAATTTATCTACTACGGTTCTTCCTAACACTTCTTGTTCTTGGATTTTATTTTCCATAATATTTTTCAATAAAAATATTGAACTGGATTTGTATGAATTTCTGATTCATAAATAGGTAGATGAATAAAATTTTTATCTAAAAAAGATTTTAATAAATTTTTCGTGTTTTTTTCCAATTCATAATGCCCTATATCTACAATCAAAATTTTTTTTTCTGATTTGAAAAAATCATGATATTTGAAATCTGAGGAGATGAAAACATCGGATTTTTCCTTTATAGCCTTTTCAATTCCAAAGCGACCTGAACCTGCTATCATCGTAACTTTTCGAATTTTTTTTCCTGTTAGTGGAGAATGTCTAATACAGGATAAATTCATCTTCTTTTTTAAAGAAGAAAGAAAATCATATTCATTCATCTCTTCTAATAAATATCCTATTCTTCCTATTCCTAGATAGGGATTGTGATTTTCAATATTATAAATCTCGTAAGCGACTTCTTCATAAGGATGATTTTGAAAAAGTGCATCTTTAATTAGATTCAATTTATGAGATGGAAAAACGACATTAATACAAGTTTCTTTTTCCATATGAAAACATCCTTTTTTTCCGAAAAAAGGTTTGGTTTTTTCATTTCCCATAAAACTCCCTAATCCATCAAAATTATAACTACAATGACTATAATTTGAAATGTTTCCAGCCCCAGCCTCAAATAAAGAATTTCTTACTTTTTCCGAATAATCAATTGGGACATAAGTGGTTAATTTTTTTATAAATCCTTTCTTTGGGAACAGGACTTTTTCTTTAGTTAATTGTAAAAGTTTAGAGATATAAGAATGAGTCCCCTTCCATATCGAATCTAAATTAGTGTGAATCACATAAATAGACACATTATTCTTTAATGCAGAAATCAAAACTCTTTCTGAATAAGAATCTCCAGTTAAGCTTTTAATGGGGTTAAAAATAATAGGATGAAAGGAGATTATAAGATTACATTTTTTCTTTAAAGACTCTGCAAAAACTTCTTCCGTGAGATCCAAGGTAATCAATATTTTTTTTACTTTTTGATCATATGAACCAACCATTAATCCTATATTGTCATAAGATTCTGCATATTCTACAGGAGCTATATCTTCCAATTTTTCAGCAATATCTCTTACTAAGACTTCCATAAAAAAAAACACAGAAAAAAACAAATTTATAAAAAAAATTGATTTTATTATCTTTGGAGGAAAGAATAGGAGAAAAATAGAATCCTTAAAAACTATCATGAGCTTAATTCAAAAAAAACCTAATTGGATAAGAGTGAGAATTCCAATAGGAAAAAATTATAAGAAGTTACAAAACTTAGTTTATTTACACAAATTAAATACGATATGTCAAAGTGGAAGTTGTCCTAATATAGGAGAATGTTGGGGGAAAGGAGTAGCTACTTTCATGATATTGGGAAATCTTTGTACAAGATCTTGTAAATTTTGTGGAGTAAAAACAGGACGTCCTGAAAAGGTAGATTGGGAAGAACCAGAAAAAGTAGCTAGATCTATTAAAATATTAGAAATTAAACATGCTGTTCTTACTTCTGTAAATAGAGATGATTTAAAGGATATGGGTTCTTCTATATGGGTAAAAACTATACAAATGACCAGATATCTGAATCCAGATATAACTATAGAAACTTTAATTCCTGATTTTCAAGGAAATAAAAAAATAATAAATAAAATTATAGATACCCATCCGGAAGTGATTTCTCATAACTTAGAAACCGTTTCTAGATTAACAAAAGAAATTCGTGTTCAAGCTAAATACGATAGAAGTCTTAAAGTTTTACAATATATCAAAGAAAAAAATAAAAATATTCGTACAAAAACGGGAATCATGTTGGGTCTTGGAGAAAAAGAAGAAGAAGTTTTAGAAACTCTGAAAGACATTAAAAATTCTCAAGTAGATATCCTAACTATAGGACAATATTTGCAACCTTCTTTAAAACACTTTCCAGTTCGTTTTTTTGTTGATCCAGATAAATTTCAAGAATTGAAAGAAATTGGATTAAAAATGGGATTTAAATATGTAGAAAGCGGACCATTAGTTCGTTCTTCTTATCATGCGGAAAAACATGTAAAATAAAAATTCCTTATTTAAGAATTCTTTCCAAAAGAATACTGAAATATGTTTTCATTCCATAATTTCTTTTCATGAAGAAAATTTTTAAGGTAAAATGAAACCGACTTATCATTTCCATGTCTAGAAAAAATGATAAGATGTTCCATCGGACGGGTAGTAGCTACATATAATAAATTAAGATTATCAAATCTTGTTTTGGAGAGATAATCCTCATAAATTTTTATGAGAGAAGAATCCTCTATATATTTTTTTAAACTCGGTTCTATATCTAAGTATAAAGTCTCCAATCCATGATATAAATGAGGACTGATATCTATCCAGGTTCCTTCCTTTCTTTTTGAAACTGCATTCCAATCTGCAAAAGGGAGAATCACCACAGGAAATTGCAAACCTTTAGACTTGTGAATAGTCATAATGCGAATAGCGTCTATTTTTTCAGAAAAAGTGATACTTTCTTTTTCTTTTTTGGATTCCCAATATTCTAAAAAATCTCCAATAGAATTTCCTACAATTCTCATAGATCTATGAATAAAATCTAAAAAAGAATAGATAGAAGCAGTATTGTATTGATTTAATAAACTCAATCCAGAAATTATATTTTCTGCTCTATTGTATAGAGATGGATTATCTAATAAATCATTGAAATTTAATTTTTTTAGAAAAAGATCTAATGGTAAAAAAACAGTTTCTATTAGGAAATCATGATCTTTTTTTTTAGTGAAAATTAATTTATTTTTCAATAGCAATAAAATTAAAGTAGCTTTCTTTTGGGAACAATAAGGTTTGAAAATCACATAAAAAAACTGGATAATAATTTCTATTTCTAAATGATTTTTTATGAGAAGAGAAACAGAAGTATTTACAAGAAATCCATCTTCCATAAGTTTTTCAGACAAAAAATTCCCTTCTTCGTTACTTCTAACCAAAATGGCTATATCTGATAATTTATACTTCTGTATAAATAATTTTTGAATTTTTTCTTTTATTTGATTATAAACATATTGTTGATAATTTTTTTTTTCTCTGCGAAAGAAATTCAATTCTACATATCCTCCAGGTTTTCTAAATATTTTTTGTTGAGATTTTTTATATATATCTTGGTAGATGGGGTCATGAAAAAATTTAGATGCTGATAGATAAAGGAAATTATTAAATTTTACAATTTCTTCAAAACTACGATAGTTGGTCTCTATGGAGACTACTTTTTTACGGTAATATTTAGAGGAATAATGAATAAGATGAAGAAAAGTCTTGGCATCTCCACCTCTCCAACCATATATAGATTGTTTAGGGTCTCCTACTATCATAGCTGAGCCATTTTCCGATAAAGCATTTTCAACTAGGATTCGAAGATTTTCCCATTGTAAAATGGAAATATCTTGAAATTCATCTATCAAATAATGTTTATATTGTATTCCCTTTTTTTCATAAATGTGTGGAAAAGGATCTTGAAAAATTCTTTCATAAAGAATTTGATTTAATTCAGCATTCAAAAGAATTTCTTTTTCTTCTTTTAAGGATTGATATTTTTTTTCTATTTCATGTATGATGGATAAAAGACTCAAGTTTTTTAAAAAAAATTTATCTAAGAGATAGGAGGAAATGTTTTTTTTATATAAAGAATTAGTTTTTTTATATAAAAAAAGTATTTCTTTTTTATTTTTTTCTATTAGATTTTTTTGATTGACATCTATGTTTTTTTTATAGAATGCCCCTAGTTGAATATTTTTTTCAAGACGTTTGTTATTAACAAATGGATTTAGAAAAATATCTCCCATACGGAATTTTTGAAAAAGTTTTGGTAAGTCTAAATAAAAGAAGGACTTTTTTTGAATAGAATTTTTTTTTAAAAATTCAAAAAATTTCTCTCCTTGTTTTTGACACATTTTTTCAAATTCTTGAGTTCTATTTAACAAAGTATTTTTTAATGTGATCCAATTATCTAAAGAATGCATTTTCATTTTTTTCATAGGAAAAAAACTATTCTCTTCTACTATAAGAAGGGCCAGTTTAAATATTTCTTTGCTGATGTCCCAATTTTTTCCTTCTTTTAATTTTTCCAAAGAAAATTGTACCAAAAGAGGCGACCACTTTCCTGAATCGGTTAATAGTTTATCTACAAGCTCCCACAAAAATTTTTTTGTATCCATTTCTAAATTTATCTTTTTCTTGTAAAGAATGGATCGAATGGTCCGGTAAGTGAATTTGTCTATAGTGCTTATGGAAAAAGAAGAAAAATCATCCAAAATTGCATATAAAATATTTTTAGAACGTTCGAAGAGTTGATCTTTTGTTAATTTCAAATTTTTTGTAAGATGATCGAATAAAAAATGATATTCCTTTCTAATTGTTTGATTAGAAAATTCTTTTATACATTGTAATATTCTTTTTTTTATTTCTTCAGAAGCTTTATTGGTAAAAGTTATAGCCAAAATACGTTTAAACTCTTCAGGATGAGGGCTTTTTAATAGAAGATAAAGGTAATTTTTTACTAAAAAAAAAGTCTTTCCAGAACCTGCTGAAGCGTTGTATATTTTTAATGTGGATGGAGCCAGCATAAAAAATTCATGAATGATCTTTCTAAAGATAAAATTAAAATCGTTAAATTTTGAAAAAAATATTTTTTTTTCCTTATGACAAAAAAGGTTCAAAAAGAAAAATATTTACTTACAAAAAATGTTTTCATAATCAACGGAAAAAAAGTTTATTTTTCTAATTTAGAAAACTATGTGAAACAAAAACCGAATAAAAAAATACTAAATCTTTTTCCTGTAAAATTGATTAGGAATAAAAAAGTGTTAAATCATTTATATTAAATGGGATTCCAAGAAATGAGTATTCTAAAATATGTCTAAATTTTCTTTACAAGGAAAATTAATTTTTCCATCCTCGTTTTATAGAAAAAAAACCAGACTTCCTATACGAACGAAAAAAATAAAAAAAACATTCGAAAAATATATAAAAATGGAAAGAGAAAATCTTCTTTTTGAAGATTATTTCATAAATTCTATTATTTATAATTAGGAAATGAATCAAACTCTTGATAAGAGAAAAAGAAACCCGTTTGTATTACGTAAAAATATAGAGATTTCTGGAAATATTTTATTCCCTTTAGAAAAAGATCACACCTTTGATGAATTTTTGAATTCACACCCCCTTTGCCTTTTTAGAAAAAAATTCTTTTTTTACATTTGTTTATCCTTAAATTAAATTAAAACAACACATGTCTAAAAAATTTCCTTATGGAGTAGCTACTGGTAGCCTAGTAGAAGAGATCTTCGAATATGCTAGAGAAAACATTTTTGCTATACCTGCTGTCAATGTTGTTGGATCTAATACCATGAATTCTGTAATGGAAACCGCTGGAGAAGTGAATTCTCCTGTAATCATTCAATTGTCCAATGGTGGCGCTATTTTTAATGCAGGAAAAGGATTAAGCAATGAAGGACAAAAAGCCGCTATCAAAGGAGCTATAGCTAGCGCTAAACATATTCATGAATTATCAGAATTTTATAAAGCTACGGTGATTCTTCATACAGATCATTGTTCTAAAAAAAACCTTCCATGGATAGACGGATTACTAAAAGCTAACGAAGAAAATTACAAACGTTTTGGAAAAACGTTATTCAGTTCACATATGTTAGATCTTTCTCAAGAATCTTTAGAAGAAAACATCGGAATTTGTGAAAAATACTTTGAGAGAATGAATAAAATTCAAATGACTATTGAAATAGAGCTTGGAGTAACAGGTGGAGAAGAAGATGGAGTAGATCATTCTAATTTAGAAAAGGATAAACTTTATACTCATCCTCAAGAAGTCGCTTATGCCTATGAAAGATTGATTAAAATAAGTAAAAAATTTATGATAGCTGCTTCCTTTGGAAATGTTCATGGAGTATACAAACCTGGGAATGTTGTTCTACGTCCGATCATATTAAAAGAAACTCAAGAATATATACAAAAAAAATTTCATACTAGAGAAAAACCAGTTTTTATGGTTTTTCATGGAGGTTCAGGATCTTCTATAAAAGAAATTCAAGAATCTATTAATTATGGAGTGATAAAAATGAATGTAGACACAGATTTACAATATGCCTTTACTTGTGGAGTCAGGGATTATATGAATAAAAATAAGAAATATTTAGAGAAACAAATAGGAAACCCACAAGGAACAAATATTCCAAATAAAAAATATTATGATCCTAGAGTATGGCTGAGGGAAGGAGAAAAATCTTTTAAGATGTCTCTAAAAAAATATTTTGAATTAATGAATAATATTAACACTTTATAAAACCATGGCGTGGTTTTTAAGAAAAAAAAAAAATATTATTACTCCTATAAAGGATAGAAAAGATTTTCCTAAAGGTCTTTGGTATAGGACTCCTAGTGGAAAAATCATAGATACAGACGAACTCAAAAAAAATGCCTATGTGAGTCTGGAAGATGGATATCATGTAAGAATTCACAGTCAAGAATATTTTGAAATTCTTTTTGATAAGGGAAATTTTTCAGAAATGAATGTTAAAATGATAAGTCAAGATCCTATAAAATGGATAGATTGCAAAAAATATACAGATAGAGTTAAAGAAGCAAGAAAAAAAACAAATTTGTATGATGCTATTAGAACAGGAGTAGGAAAAATGGAAGGGTTAGATATGGTAATCTCCTGTATGGATTTTTCCTTTATAGGAGGCTCGATGGGGTCCGTAGTGGGAGAAAAAATATCGAGAGCTATCAAATATTGTATTGAAAAAAAAATTCCATATGTATTGATATCCAAATCTGGAGGAGCAAGAATCATGGAATCTTCCTTTTCATTAATGCAAATGGCCAAGACCATAGCTAGATTAACCCAATTGCGAGATTCAAAGATTCCTTACATTTCTGTTCTGACAGATCCAACAACCGGAGGGGTTACCGCTTCTTATGCCTTACTTGGAGATATAAATATAGCGGAACCGGGAGCTTTAATTGGATTTGCTGGTCCTAGAGTTATTAAGGAAACTATAGGAAAAGATCTTCCAGAAGGATTTCAAACTGCAGAGTTTCTCTTAGAACATGGATTTATAGATATAATTTCTTCTAGGATTGAATTAAAAAAAAACATATATAATCTTGTTTCTATGATGATATAAAAAAACCGTTTATTCCCATTATTCCCATTCAATAGTCGCCGGAGGTTTAGAAGTAATGTCATATACTAAACGGTTAATTCCATCTACTTCATTAATAATTCTATTGGAAATTTTTTCTAAAAAATTGTAAGGTAAATGGGAAAAGGTAGCGGTCATAAAATCTTCCGTTTTTGTTACACGTAAAACAGCTACATATTCATAGGTTCTTTTATCTCCCATAACGCCTACAGATTTTACCGGTAATAATACCATAAAAGCTTGGCTTACGGATTCATAAAGATCTGAATTTTTTAATTCTTGTAAAAGAATACTTTCTGCTTTTTGAAGGATAGAGACTTTTTTCTTATTTACTTTTCCAAGAATACGAATACTTAATCCAGGGCCAGGAAATGGATGACGGTATAAAATTTCTTTTGGGATTCCTAATTTTTTTCCTAGATTTCTGACTTCATCTTTAAATAATTCTTTTAAAGGTTCAAGCAGCTTCAACTTCATGAAATCAGGTAAACCTCCTACATTGTGATGAGATTTAATAGAGAAATTTTTATGAAATGTAGAAGACTCTATCACATCTGAATAAATAGTTCCTTGTGCCAAAAATTCTACATTTTTAATTTTTTTTGATTCTTTTTGAAAGATAGAAATAAATTCTTTTCCTATAATTTTTCTTTTCATTTCAGGATCAATCACTCCATCTAAACTAGAGAAAAAACGTTCTTTTGCATTTATGATTTTAATAGAAAAATTCATTTTTTTACATATATGGGATATTTTTTCTTTTTCTTTTTCCAGAAGAAATCCCGTATCCACAAAAATACAATATAAAGAATCTCCAATAGCTTTTTGGATTATATAAGCGGCTACAAAAGAATCTACTCCACCTGAAAAACCTAGTATAACTTTTTTACTAGATACACGTTTTTTTATGTTTTCTACAGTTTTTTGGACAAAATTATTTATTTCCCAATTTGGATGACATTTGCATATATGAAGAATAAAATTTTTCAAGATTTGGATTCCAAATTCTGTATGATTCACTTCTGGATGAAATTGTAGAGCATAAATATCTTTATTTTTGTGAATTAAAGCTGCAATAGCACAAGAGTGAGTATGTCCGATTCCTTTTAATTCATTTGGAATATTTTTCACTTCATCAAAATGACTCATCCAAACACATGATTTTTTAGGAATTCCATGAAATAATTTATTTTTAGGACAATCTATAATAAAATTTGTTCTTCCATATTCTTTATACTTTGATTTTTCTATTTTTCCTCCAAAAAGAAAAGAAATAAGTTGCATCCCATAACAAATTCCAAGTATAGGAATATTTAATTGAAATAATTTTCTAGATATTAATGGAGGTTTTTCGTCATAAATAGAAAAAGGACTTCCTGATAAAAGAATTCCTTTTGGTTTTTTCAATACGATATTCGAAATAGGAATATTATAGGGATACAAAATAGCATAAACCCCTATTTCTCGAATTCTTCTAGCCATCATCTGGCTATATTGGGAACCAAAATCTAATATTAAAATAAAGTCTTTTTTCATAAGAATTTTTTTCTTATGACAAGGAAAGAAAATAAACTATAACCCGATGTCTTTTCTAAAATATAAGTTTTCAAAATGAACTTTTTTGACTTTATTATAAGCATTTTTTCTAGCTTCTTCCATAGAAAATCCTAGTCCTACCACATTTAAAACACGTCCTTTTGAAGTAATCCATTTTTCTTTTTCTTTTTTAGCTCCAGCGATATAAAAAGGTTCTTTTAAAGAGTTTAACCCCTCTATCACTCTTCCATCTTGGAATTTTCCAGGATAACCTTTTGAAGATAAAACAACACAACAAGAACATGATTTTTTCCAAGAAATAGATATATCTTTCTGAATAAGAATGGATTGGATAATGTGTATGAAATTACTATTCATTAATGGCAATAAAGTTTGAGTTTCAGGATCACCTAGACGAGTATTGTATTCTAATAAAAATACCCTATTTGAATGGATCATTAATCCAAAATAAATAAATCCAAAAAAAATTAATTTTTCTAAAAATAAACCTTCTAAAGTTGGTTTTAGTATATTTTCTTTGAAATCTATCCAAATATCCCTTGTCATATATGGATTAGGAGAAATTCCCCCCATTCCTCCTGTATTCTTTCCTGTTTCTTTCTCTCCAATCTTTTTGTAATCTTTTACGGATAAAAAAGGAATAATATCTTTTCCATTAAAGATAGACAATATAGAGGATTCTTTTCCTTGCAAAAGTTCTTCTATGATCACTTGATTTCCAGATTTTCCAAATTTTTTCTCTATCAGGATAGAATTCAAAGCTTTTTCCGCTTCTGTTTTATTATGTGTTAATAAGACTCCTTTTCCTTCGGCTAATCCTCTAGTTTTAATAGCTACGGAATAAGTTGTTTTATCTAAAAAATTCATAGCTTCTTGATAAGAAGAAAAAACTTTATATTTAGGAGTACGTACTCCATATTTTTTCATAAATGATTTAGAAAAAATTCTGTCTCCTTCTAATCTAGCGGAAAAATGAGGCGGTCCAATTATTTTTAATCCATCACTTTGAAATACGTCTACAATTCCATCCCATAGAAAAGTTTCAGAACCAACAATAGTGACATCGATAGCATTTTTTTTCGCAAAAGAACATAACTCTGATGTAGAATGAAAATTTTCTATATTTTTTCCTATTTGACTGGTTCCTCCATTTCCAGGATAAAAATAAATCTCCATGGGAGAAAAATCTTTTAAGATTTTTTTCCCAATAGCATGCTCACGACCTCCACTTCCAAGAATTAAAATTTTCATAATTTTTAATGTTTAAAATGTCTTTTCCCCGTAAAAGCCATAGCTATTCCATATTCATCACAGGCTTTGACAGATTCTTCATCACGTATAGAACCTCCTGGTTGAAGAATAGCCTTTATCACCCCAGAACGAGCTGCTTCATCTACTATATCACGAAAAGGAAAAAAAGCATCAGAAACAAGTACTAAATTTTCTTTTTCTTTGTTTTTTTCTAAAGCTCTTTCTATGGCTTGACGAGCTGCCCAAATTCGATTTGTTTGACCTCCAGAAATTCCTATAGTTTGTGTTCCTTTAGCAACAACAATTGCATTAGATTTTACATATTTTACTACTTTCTGAGCAAAAAATAAAGATTGTATTTCCTGATCGGAAAATTTATTTTTAGTGACAATTTTATAATCTGAATAAAAAAGATGATCTACTTCTTGCACTAAGATCCCTCCATCTATTTTTACATATTCTAGTCTATCAGAAATCGGTTCATCTATATTAATTATTCTCAGATTTTTTTTCATTTTTAGAAGATTTAATTCCTCTTTGTCATAGCTTGGAGACAAAATTACTTCTAAAAAAAGACTGTTTATTTTCTTTGCTAACTCTTTCGTGATGGGAACATTAATAGCCATAATTCCTCCAAAAGAAGAAATAGGATCAGAAGAATAAGTTTTTTGAAAAGCCTCCATAATATTTTTTCCTAATGCGACTCCACAAGGAGTGGAATGTTTCACTGTACAACAAGCTGGTTCAGAAAATTGAGATACCACTTTCCAAGCTATATCCATGTCTCTTAAATTATTAAAAGAAAGTTCTTTTCCGTGTAATTGATGAAAATTCCGCATGGATCCTCTATCAATCGTACTGACATAATAAGCCGCTTTTTGATGGGGGTTCTCTCCATAACGGAGATTCATTTTTTTTTCATAAGAGCAATGTAAATAAGTAGGGAAATTTTCTTCCGTAAGAAGATATTTAGAAATAGCAGAATCATAAGCAGAAGTGAGATTAAAAACTTTTCCAGCTAATTTTTTTCTCAAATTTAATGAAGGAAATCCATATTCTTCAATTTCCTTTTTTACTAGAAAAAAATCCTTTTTATCTGTAATAGGGGTTACATGAAAAAAATTTTTTGCTGCTGCGCGTAGCATAGATGGCCCTCCTATATCTATAAATTCCATTAGTGAATTATGATTATTTCCCTTGATGATGAGGGATTTTTGATACAATTTTTCAAAAAATGGATAAAAATTAACTAAGACAATATCAATGGGAAAAATTTTGTGAAAACGGATAGATTCCATATGTTTTTCCAGGGAACGATTTGCTAAAATTCCTGCATAAATATTAGGATGAATGGTTTTTATTCTTCCATCTAACATCTCAGAAAAAGAAATGATATCCGATATTTCTAAAAGATTAGATATTCCATGTTTTTTTAAATATTGAAAAGTCCCTCCCGTAGAAATAATTTGATATTCATTTTTATCTAAAAAACTGACAAAATCAAATAATTCTTCATTTTTTTCATAAACACTAATCAAAGCTCTTTTCATAATAATAATAAATCAATTTTGTATACTATCCAATAAATAAAAACAATAAGCTACAGATTCTTTAAAGATTGAATGAGAATCTCTTTTTCTATGAGAGATATTTTTGTGGATAAAGATATGGGAGTCTCTTGTGAAGAAATTTTACATGATTTTTTTAAAATTATGTTTCCTGAATCTATATCTTTTGTCACATAATGAACTGTAGCTCCTGATATCTTTTCTTGATTATTGAGAACTTTTTGATGGACTCTCATTCCGTACATTCCCTTTCCTCCATATTTAGGCAAAAGAGAAGGATGAATATTAATGATTTTTCCAGACCATTTTTCACAAAATTCTGCATCTAGAATAGAAAGAAAACCAGAAAGAATTATAAAATCTGGAAGATCTTTTATCAAAATATGGTCTATCTCTTTAGAGAGAGTTTTAGTCCTTTTTAAAGAAAAAGTTTGAATATTTTCTTTTTGTGCATATTGAATAGCTCTACAAGATCTATCAGAAATTACTAAACTTACTTTAAACTTGAAAAGTTCTCCATGAAAAATAGATTGTATAATCTGCCGCAGATTAGTTCCGTTTCCAGAAACTAAAACAGCTAGTTTTTTCATCATATATATAATTTTTTATTTCAAAAAAACTCTTTTATTTCCTTTAACTAGATGACCAAATACAAAAGGATTCTCTCCTAAAGCATATAATCTCTGCAAGAGGGAGTATTGATCTTGAACGGAGGCTATGATAATCATTCCTACTCCCATATTAAAAGTATCCCACATTTCCTGATCAGATAAAAACCCTTTTTCCTGAATATGATTGAAAACAGGTTGAACAGGTATTTTTTTCTTTTCTACTATAGCTGACAAATTATCCGGAAGTATACGAAATAAATTATCGGATATTCCTCCTCCTGTCACATGAGCTAATCCATGTATTAAAAACTCTTTTAGCAAAAGATGAATAGGATCATGATAAATTCTAGTTGGAATTAAAAGGATCTCATAAAATGGTTTTTCTTGAATCCTATGCATCAAAAAATCTTCTTTAGAAAAAATCTTTCTAATTAAAGAAAAACCATTGCTGTGAACCCCAGAAGAAGGAAGTCCAATTAAAATATCTCCTTCCTGGATAGTTTTTTTTCCATCTATAATATTTTCCTTATCTACTATTCCTACACAAAATCCAGCTATATCATAGTCTTGATCTTGATAAATTCCAGGCATCTCCGCAGTTTCTCCCCCAATAAGACATGTATTAGTTTTTTTACAAGAGACAGCTATTCCCTGTATTATTTTTTCTACAATATTAGAATCCAATTTTCCACAAGCTAAGTAATCTAAAAAAAACAAAGGTTTTGCCCCATGACATAATACATCATTAACGCACATAGCAAAACAATCTATCCCAATGAGATCATATTTTTTATAATCAATAGCTAAACGTAATTTAGTTCCTATTCCATCTGTCCCAGATACTAAAACAGGTTCTTTGTAAGTGCATAAAGATAGTTGATATAGTGCAGAAAAATAATCCAAGTTACTTAGAACCTTTTTGGTATAAGTTTTTTCTAAAATTAGACCAATTTTCCGTATGGTCCGATGACTTTCTTTCATGGTGAATTTATTACAAGAATTTATAATATACAATCATTTTTCTTTATGAATAGGATACTTTCCAGTAAAACACCCAAAACAGTAATTTTTACCTCCAAGAATATCAATTAAATTGCTCATGCTTAAAAATTCTAAACTATCTACATTTAAAATTTTAGCAATTTTCTCTTTATCAATATTATATGAAATGAGATCCTTTCTACTTGGAGTATCTACTCCTAAATAACATGGAGCTATAATAGGTGGAGAAGCACTTCTAAAATGAATTTTTTTAGCTCCTGCTTTTCTTAAAATATAAACTAATCTCCGACTAGTAGTTCCACGAACAATGGAATCATCAATAATGACAATCCGTTTCCCTCTGATTTCATTTAAGATAGAATTAAGTTTGAGATTGACCATTTTTTCACGCATCTCTTTTTTAGGGATAATAAAAGATCTACCTATATATTTATTTTTCACTAAAATTGGTTTAAAAGGGATTCCAGATGCTTTAGAGTATCCAATAGATGCTGGAACTCCAGAATCTGGAACTCCAATAACCACATCTGCTTCTACTGGATGTTGCTCATAAAGTTTTTCTCCGCTTTTTTCCCGTATTTCATAAACATTTATATTCTCAATTAAAGAATCAGGACGTGAAAAATAAATATATTCAAAGGAACAAATTCTGCGTTTGGGATATTTCTCTTTTTTCAAAAGAGAGAATCGAATGGATTTTGTATCTACAATAGCTATTTCTCCTGGAAACAGATCTCTTATGTAATAACCTTCTACAGAATCTATTCCGCAAGTTTCTGAACTAAATATATAAGTGTTTTCATTCAGCATTCCATAACATAAAGGACGGATTCCATTTGGATCTCTAAATGCCGCTATTTTATTATTCATAAGAACTATTACAGAATAAGCTCCTTGAATATCTATAGTAGTTTTTTGAATAGCTATTTCTAAGTTATTATCATATTCCGATAAATATTTTTGTATCAAACGTAAGATCACTTCTGAATCCGAATATTCGGATATAAAAGTAACCCCTTTTGATTCTAAATTTTTACGAATTTTTTGAGCATTTATTAAATTTCCATTATGAACTATGGAAATGGTACTTCTCCCGTAGGGATCTTCTCCAAAAAATGGTTGAATGTTTTTTTTGCTCTGTCCTCCTTCTGTAGAATAACGTGTATGTCCAATAGCCGCATTTCCATGATAATATTCAGAATTCGAAATTTTTCGAAAAGAATCTAAAACAAGACCTTCACTTTTATGGGATAAAATAAAACCATCTCGTAAAACGGAAAAACCACAAGCTTCTTGACCTCTGTGTTGCAAGGCAAATAAACCAAACTGAATCAAAGAAAATGTATCAATTTTTTGAGGAGAATAAATACCAAAAATCCCGCACTCCTCATGAAACTTATCAGAAGATTTTTTTTGATTGAAAATAGGGAATAATTTAGATATCATCTTTCTTCTTTAAAGAAGATCTTTGTCCAGTGAATGGATTAACCTACATTCAGCCTTTTTAAGATTTCTATATAGGCATCCAAGACCTTTTCAGAAAATCCACTTCTAAATATATCTTTATCAAACTTTTCCCTTGTTTTTTTATCCCAAAGACGACAAGTATCAGGACTGATTTCATCAGAAAGAAAAATTTGATTTTTTGAATCCTTTCCAAATTCTATTTTAAAATCTACCAAGATAATATTTTTATCTAAAAAAAATTTTTTGAGAATATTGTTAATATTTGAAGTTATACGATAAGTGATATTTAATTCTTCATAAGAAATTAAACCTAAAAGAACTGCATGGTGATCATTAATCAATGGATCTTTGAGATTATCATTTTTATAAAAAATTTCAAAAATAGTATTCAATGGAATAGTTCCTTCTTTGACTCCTAAACGTTTTGAAATACTTCCAGAAAGAATATTACGAACAACAAATTCTAATGGAATGATATCTACTTTATGGCACAATTGTTCCCTATTATTTATTCTCCGAATAAAATGAGTTTTTAGACCATAAGAATTAAGAAATTTAAAGATAAATGTGGTGATTTCATTATTCAAAATTCCTTTATCTTGTAAGAAATCTTTTTTTAATCCATCCAAAGCCGTTATGCTATCTTTATAATGAATAATGACTTCATGCGGGTTCTCTGTAGCATATATTTTTTTTGTTTTTCCTTCTAATAAAAGCTCTTTTTTAATTATTTTTCTCATAATCAGAAATATTTCTTCATTTCATTCACTAATCTTTCTCTCCTTTCCATTCTGAATTTTAGTAATAATTTTTTGATTTCGTTATATTTTATAGATAATATATGAATGGCTAATAAGGCAGCATTATAGGCATTATTGATTCCAACTGTAGCGACGGGAACATCCTTAGGCATTTGTATCATGGAAAAAAGAGCGTCTAGTCCTCCTAACAATCCATTATGAGAATGAATTGGAACTCCGATAACAGGTAAAATAGTTTTTGAAGAAATTATTCCTGGTAAATGAGCAGACAAACCAGCTCCAGCAATAATTAATTCCATTCCCTTTTTAGATTCAATTTTTTTTATTGTATTTGATAGTATATCGGGTAAACGATGTGCAGATATCACATAAGTTTGATTATTTATATTAAATTTATTTAATACTTCTTCCGCTATTTTCATAGTCGATTTATCGGATATACTTCCACAAAATATAGCCACTTTCATATTTATAATTTTTCTATTTTATAGAAAATATTGTACTGCATTTTTAAAAATGGAATGTTCATGAATATTCGGGATGTTTTTTAACAATCCATGATTATAACGCTCTGGATGAGTCATTCTTCCATAAATCTTTCCATTTTCACTTAATAGGCCTTCTACAGCTCCAATGGATCCATTAGGATTATAACCCCTTTCTAAGGTAGGAACCCCTTGTAAATCTACATATTGCGTAGCTATTTGATTTTTTTTGAATAAAATTTTAGTTATTTTTTCACTAGCATAAAATCTTCCTTCACTATGAGATATTGGAATAGTGTATATTTTATTTTTCATCCCATTTAACCATGGAGACTTGTCAGTAATGACTTTTATATGAACACATTGAGATACATGTTTTCCTATTTCATTATAGGTAAGTGTAGGAGAATTTGAATTCCGTAAGCCTATTTTTCCATCAGGTAACAATCCAGATTTTATGAGAGCTTGAAACCCGTTACAAATACCTAAAATCAATCCATCTTGATCAAGAAAGTATTGAACCGCGTCTTTGACGTATGGATTATGTAAAATAGACGTAATAAACTTCGCAGCACCATCAGGTTCATCTCCAGCGCTAAATCCCCCACAAAGCATAAATATTTGTACAGTTCTTATATATTTTTCCATTTTATCTATGGATTCTTCAATATCTTTATTTTTTAAGTTCTTAAATACAAAAGTTTTGATCATCGCACCTTCTTTTTTAAAAGCGTGAATAGATTCCCATTCACAATTTGTTCCAGGAAATATTGGAATAAATACACGTGGTGTTACTTTTTTTTTGGATTTCCATCTTAATGGAAAAATATCTTCTTTTCCATTTTCATAAAGATTGATTCTATGAGATGTTTTTCGATGATTGATCTGATTATTAGAAAAAATAGGAGTTAAAGTTTTTTCCCAATTTTCTACTGCCTCATTTATATCAATAAATATTCCATTAAAATTTAAGCTTTTAGAAGCTACAACTTCTCCTATTAAAATGAAATCTTCTGAAAGAGAAGAAGTGGATTCTATAATTAATGAACCTATGCTGATTTCAAATAAAGGATTTACAGAACGGATAACAACTCCTAAACGATTTCCAAAAGCCATTTTTGCTATAGATACAGAAATTCCTCCGTCTTTCACCGTTTTTACGGATACAATAGATCTGGAACAAATGCCTTCATAAACTTGATCATATGCCTTTTTCAAAGAATAAAAATCTGGCATTTCGTTTTTTAATGGTTTGTGATGATACAAATATATTTTATTCCCTATATTTTTCAATTCTGGAGATACAATATTTGAAAAGTCTTCTGTCGTCACTCCAAAAGCTATTAATGTTGGCGGAACGTGTAGGTTTTTATATGTTCCTGACATGCTATCTTTTCCTCCAATAGACGCTAAATTAAATGACCTTTGAGCATGATAAGCTCCTAATAAAGAAGAAAATGGCTTTCCCCAATCTTCTGGATTATTTCCTAATTTTTTGTAATATTCTTGAAAACTGAAATAGATATTTCTGTAAGAGCCTCCCATAGAAACAATTTTAGAAATACATTCTACTACAGCATATGCTCCTCCATGAAGAGGACTCCAAGTAGAAATTTCAGGATGAAAACCCCAAGTAGCTAAACTAACAGTCCTCGTATTTCCTTGTAAAACAGGTATCTTATGAACACTTCCTTCAGATGGAGTCATTTGATACTTCCCTCCAAAAGGCATCAATATAGTAGTCCCTCCTACAGTACTATCGAACATTTCTACTAAACTTTTTTGAGATGCAATATTTAATTGAGAAAGAGTTTTTAAGAAGATTTTTTTACTGAAAGGAATATTTTTTGATTTTTGAAAAGGAGAAATAGTAGTTGGAGAGGTAACATGAACCACCTGTTTTTTATTCAATCCTCCTGTATTTAGAAAAGAACTTTTCAAGTTCAAAAGTTCTTTTCGTTTATGAGAGAATATTATTCTATTATTATCAGTTATTATAGCAATAGGAACGGAGAGTATATTTTCTTCATGAGCTAATTTCATAAATTTTTTTACATCTGATGGATCTAATACAACGGCCATACGTTCTTGAGATTCTGAAAGAGCAATTTCTATTGCTTCTAAATCCGCATGTTTTATAGTAGGTATTTTATCTAAATGAAGAACTAAACTATTGCTCAATTCTCCAATAGCAACAGAAGCTCCTCCTGCTCCAAAATCATTGCACTTTTTAATTAAAGATATAACTTCTTTTTTTCGAAAAAATCTTTGAATTTTTCTTTTTATTATTGGGTTTCCTTTTTGAACCTGAATATTTTCAAATGAATTTTTTAATTCATATTCTTTAGAAGAGGCCGTAGCACCTCCCATTCCATCCCTTCCTGTTAATCCACCCATCAACAAAATAATGTCTCCCTTTTTTGGTTTTTCTTGTTTAACTCCATCAACTGCAACAGCACCAACTACCATTCCTACCTCCATTCTTTTAGCTCTATAACCTTCATGATAGATTTCTTGAATATGAGAAGTAGCCACCCCAACTTGATTTCCATAAGAACTATAACCATAAGCGGATTCATAGCATATTTTGTATTGCGGAATTTTTCCATACAATGTTTTTTTCTCAATAGGATTTGAAGCTCCACTTAATCTAATTGATTGATATACGACTCCACGACAAGATAAAGAATCCCGAATAGCACCTCCTATACAAGTAGAAGCGCCACTAAAAGGGTCAATTTCCGTAGGATGATTATGAGTTTCATTTTTAAATAAAAGATACCATTTTTCTTTTTTTTTACTATCTAGAATATCTACATCTACCATAATTATACAAGCATTATGTTCGTGAGAACATACATAGTTTTTTAATTTTCCTTTCTTAAAAAGAACTTTAGAAGGAAGATTAGATAGATCCATCAAATTTATAGGAAGTTCTGATCTTCCTATTGATTTCCTATCCCTTAAATACTCATTAAAAATATTCTGATATGTATCTTTAAATATTCCATCAAATGTTATGTCCACTAATGTAGTCAAAAAAGTAGTATGACGACAATGATCCGACCAATAGGTATCTAAAATCCTAAGTTCTCCTTCTGTAGGATCACGATTTTCTTTAGCAAAGTATTGCTGTATAAAAAACAAATCCTTTAGTTTAATAGAAAAACCCCACCTTTTATGAAAATTTTTCATTTCTTCATGATTAAAATGAATAAATTTATTGACCATTCTATGAGGATCTTTACCTATTCTTTTTTTTGATTTCTCAAAAAAAGTGAAATCCATTTCATGAAGATTCTTTTCTTTCCAAATATGGGGATTCATGCAATGTTTTTTAATCTTATGAAGATCCTTTTCTTTTTCTTTCTTTTTCATTCCGATCAATTCAATTAATTGACCCGTTTTTATAAAAACTGTAGATAGAGGATCTATAATTTTTATACATTGCATAGCCGCGTCTGCACGTGGATCATATTTTCCTGGTAAATATTCTATAGAAAAATATGGATTTTTTAAATGTATTTCTTTATGTAAAATATCCGTTACAGGATCAACAAAAATTTTATAGAGACTATCTATAAAAACTTCTTTTTTTATACGAAAAATATCATAAATATGATAAATAATCACTTGAGATAACGAAATCTCCATATTTTTCAATTCCTGATATAATTTTCTAGAATCAATATCAAAAGAAACTTTTTTTTGTATATAAATTCTGAAATTCATTAAAAATATAGAAATTTTCTAAACTTTTAAATCCATATTTGAATCAATCAAATGATAAAATCGATCTAAGATAGGATTGACCTTTTTCTCAATAAATTCTATAGATTGTTCTGACGAGAATCCAATAAAATTCTTCGGGTTAAACATTTGATTTATTTTTTCTTTGTTAATAGGTATTTTTTGATCATCTAAAATACGTTGTAAAAAATCATTTTTTTTTCCTTCTAACTTGATTTTAGAATTGGTCTTCATAGAATGAATTCTAATTCTTTCATGAATTTCTTGTCTATCTGCTCCATTTTTTACACTTTCTACAATAATAGATTCCGTCATTAAAAATGGAAGTTCTTGATCTATATGTTTTTCAATCATTTTAGGATATACCACTATATTTTCTAATATATTATTCCAAATTGTTAAAATAGCATCTGTAGCTAAGAAGGATTGAGCAATTACTAATCTTTTATTAGCTGAATCATCTAATGTTCTTTCCAACCATTGAGTAGCTGCAACCATAGCTGAACTATTTGATAGAGAAATCACATATTTTGCTAAAGAGGCTATCCGTTCACTACGCACTGGATTTCGTTTATATGCCATGGCACTAGATCCAATTTGCTCTTTTTCAAATGGTTCTTCCATTTCTTTTAAGTTTTGCAGTAAACGTAAATCATTGCTAAATTTATGAGAAGATTGAGAAATATTAGACAATAAATTTAATATTTGTGCATCTACTTTCCTATCATAAGTTTGACCTGTAACAGGAAAAACTTTTTCAAATCCAAATTGATTGGAGATTTCTTTTTCCAAATCTTTGACTTTTTGTATATCTCCATCAAATAATTCTTTGAAACTAGCGGATGTCCCTACTGTCCCCTTTACTCCTCTGAAATTCATATTTCTTAATCTAAATTCTAATTCTTCTACGTCCAATAATAAACTTTGCATCCACAAAGAAGAACGTTTTCCTACAGTAGTTAATTGAGCAGGTTGATAATGGGTAAAAGCTAAAGTAGGGGTGTCATGATATTCTAAGGTAAAATTCCTAAGTCGAAAGAGAACATTAACTAATTTCTTAAGAAGGATCTCTAATCCATCACGGATGAGAATCAGATCTGTATTGTCTACTAAAAAAGCACTTGTGGCTCCTAAATGAATAATAGGTTTAGCTAGAATTGCTTTTTCTCCAAAAGCATATAAATGTGCCATAACATCATGACGGAATTTTTTTTCATAAAAAAAAACTCTATTCCAATCAATATCATCTAAATGATTTTTTAAGTCATTTATTTGTTCATTACTAATGTTTAAACCTAATTTTTTTTGGCTTTCTGCTAAAGCTAACCAAAGTTTTCTCCAGGTGAGAAATTTTTTTTTTGGAGAAAAATTATACAACATTTCTTGACTACTGTATCGTTCTACCAAAGGATTTTTATATTCTTTCACAAAAATATTTTTTATTAATCGGTTTATTTCTAGCTAGGAAAATATTTTAAAAAAGGAAGATTTATCTTTGATTATATTTTGACTTCTTTCAGATCCCACAGAAATTAATAGAATATCCAAATTTAGATAACTTTCAATAAAATTAATATATTTTTTGCAATTTTTTGGTAATTCTTCATATTCATGAATTTGAGAAATATTTTGTTTCCAACCAGGAAAATCCATATAAATAGCTTCTACTTTTTCTTCAAACAATTCTATATTTGCTGGAAAATTTTGAAGAATATTTCCACGAATCCTGTATTTTACACAGACTTTGATAGTTTCTAATTGACTTAAAACATCTAATTTTGTAATGATTAAATAATTAATTCCGTTTATCATACAAGAATATTTTAGAGAGAACAAATCTAACCATCCACACCTTCTTGGTCTTTTTGTAGTGGCTCCATATTCTTTTCCTTTTTCTCTGATGAAATGACTCATATCTTTATTTTTAATTTCTGTAGGAAATGGTCCATATCCTACACGGGTACAATAAGCTTTTGCTATTCCGAGAAAATTTTTTAAGAAAGTGGGTGGCACCCCAGATCCTACACAAACTCCTCCTGTAGAAGTTGAAGAAGTGGTTACATATGGATATGTACCATAATTGATGTCTAGTAGCATAGCTTGAGCTCCCTCAAAAAGAATTTTTTTTTCTTCATGAAAAGCTCTATGAATTTCATGTACAGCGTCAATAATACGTGGATGAAGTTCTTTAGCATATTCCATATATTCTTCGTATATTTCTTCGAAAGAAATAGGGTTTCTTTTATATATTTTTGTTATAATCTGATTTTTATAATCAATGTTTTCCTTTAATTTCCTATAAAAAATTTTTTGATTTAAAAAATCTAAAACCCGTATACCCATACGGGCTATTTTATCTTCATAAGTAGGACCAATTCCACGATGTGTAGTTCCAATAGATTTATTTCCTAATGATTCTTCCTTGTATTTATCTAAAAGACGATGGTATGGCATAGTGAGATGTGCTCTTTTTGCCAAAAAAATTTGAGAGGTATTGATTCCTATTGATTCTATATCTTTTATTTCTTGAATTAAAGATCTAGGATCAATAACTACTCCAGGACCTATAATACATTTAACAGAAGGATAAACTACTCCAGAAGGAATTGAATGAAGAATAAAATAACGATTATTAATGTGAATAGAATGACCTGAATTATTTCCTCCTTGATAACGAATTACATAATTTGAATTTTTGGAAAAAAGATCTGTAATTTTTCCTTTTCCCTCGTCACCCCATTGGAGACCAACAAGAACATTTGAAGGCATGATATTTTTTTATAATTTGAGACTTTTAACAAAGTTAATTTTATAAATAGATAAAAACAAAAATCTTTCAACTCAATTTTCTATCATTTATCTTCTGTCAAAATCTCGTTTAAGATGTCTATAAGCTAATAATGTTGCTTTTCTACCTCGAGGGGTTCTTACTAAATATCCTTCTTGAATAAGAAAAGGTTCATAAACTTCTTCTATAGTATCAGGATTTTCATTGACAGCTGTTGCTATCGTATTTATTCCCACTGGGCCTCCTTTAAAATAATCTATAATAGATGTAAGGATTCTGTTATCCATTTCGTCTAATCCATATTTATCCACATTAAGTGCTTGTAATCCTAAATCACAAATATGAATATCTATGGTCCCGTTTCCTTTTATTTGAGCAAAATCACGAACTCTACGAAGTAGAGCATTAGCTATGCGTGGAGTTCCTCTACTTCGATTAGCAATTTCATAAGAGGCTTCTTCAGTTATTGAAATATTTAATGTTTTTGCTCTTCTAGCTACAATGTCCTTTAATAATTCTTTTCTGTAATAGGTTAACCGACTATTAATTCCAAATCTAGAACGCATAGGAGCTGTTAATAATCCAGATCTTGTGGTAGCTCCTATTAAAGTAAAAGGAGATAAATCAATTTGAACTGATCTGGCATTAGATCCAGAATTAATTATAATATCTATTTTATAATTTTCCATAGCAGAATATAAATATTCTTCCACTATAGGTGATAGACGATGAATTTCATCAATAAACAGAACATCATTTGACTTTAAATGAATGAGTAATCCTGCTAAATCCCCTGGTTTATCTAAAACAGATCCTGAAGTAACAGTGATTTTAACATCTAATTCATTGGCAACTATATGAGCTAGCGTAGTTTTTCCTAATCCTGGAGGTCCATGAAATAGGATATGATCCAAAGACTCTTTTCTTTTTTTAGCAGCTTGAATAAAAATTTTTAAATTATCTAATATATCCTTTTGTCCAACAAAATCTTGAAATTTTTTTGGATTCAAAGTTCTTTCTACAAGAGATGACACGATTTATAAAGTTTTTTTTAAAATGATTTCCAAAAAAACATGAACAATATGAAATTCCAAGATCTTAAAATATTTAAAATTGAATAATCTGTGAAATCGAATTTAATAGGAACCACAGAAACATATCCATTTTTTAAAGCCCATTCATCCGTATCTGATTCTTTATCAAAATTAATAAAATCTCCTACTAACCAATAATAAGCTCTTCCTTTTGGATTATAACGTTGATCAAAACTTTCTTTCCATTTAGCTTCTGCCTGTCTGCATATTTTAATCCCTCTAATTTCTTCTTTTCTCAATTTTGGAATATTCACATTGAGACTAAGGATTCCTTTTTTCATGGGATTCTGAAGAATTTTTTTTACAATTTTCCATACATATTTTTTGGATGGTTCAAAATCTGCATCCCAATCAAAATCTAAAAGAGAAAAACCAACTGATGGAATTCCTTCTATTCCAGCTTCTATTACCGCAGAAATTGTTCCAGAATACATGATATTTATGGAAGAATTTGATCCATGATTAATTCCAGATACACAGATATCCGGTTTTTTTGGAAGAATGTGATTGATTGCTAATTTCACACAGTCTACAGGAGTTCCTGAACATTCCCATTCTTTTTGGATTCCATTGTCAATCTTTACAGAATCACAATAAACAACTGTATCCATAGTTATAGCATGTCCTATTCCAGATTTAGGTTTATTTGGAGCGACCACATATACATCTCCTAAAGAATTCATCGTATGAACAAGAGTTCGAATTCCAGGAGCTATAATCCCATCATCATTTGTTACTAAAATAATTGGTTTGTTTTTCATTTTTTCATCTAGGATCTAGATATTTGTAATTTTATTATTTATTGTATTAGTATGATCGTAGATTCAATTAAAAATTTTAAGTATATAATAATTGGTTTTATTTTTACTTTTTTATTAAGTTTCTGTTCTCCAAAAGGAGAAGAAGAAACACATCGTATCATATTAAAAACTATATATCAAACGCTCTATTTTTTACATCCTAATCCTATTAAAATTAATAATGAATTTTCAAAAAAAGTATATAAGCAATATTTTTCAAATTTAGATTTTCAAAAACGTTTTTTCTTACAAAAAGATTTAGAAGATATTTCTTTTTATAGAGAAAAACTAGACGAATCTTGGATTCATGGAGATCCCACTTTTTTTAACATTATAATGAAATGTTTTTCTCAAAGAATAAAAGAAGTAGAGAATATCTGTTATAAGATTTTAAAAAAACCTTTTAATTTTCATAAAAAAGAAGTATATATTCCTGGAGAACAGAAAATTTATTATCCTAAAAATAAAAAAGAATGGATAGAAGAGTGGAGAAAGTATCTAAAATATTTGACTTTGATGGAAATAGTTTCTCCACAAGAAGGAAATATTTGGAAATCCACAAAAAAAAATGTCAGATGGATGAACCAGGAAAAAAAAGCAAGAAAAAAGGTAGAGGAACATATGCAAGAATATTTTAGAAAATTAAAAATGAAAAAAAAAACAGACTGGTTTTCCATGTACGTAAATACTATTACCTCGCAATATGATCCTCATACTAACTATTTTTCTCCTAAAGAAAAGGAAAATTTTGATTTTAATATATCTGGAAAAACAGAAGGAATTGGAGTTGAATTGCAAGATCATAAAGGTTATGCCACCATTGTAAAACTTCTTGTTGGTGGACCCGCATGGAAGAGTAAAAAAATAGAAGTAGGAGATAAAATTATTAGAGTGGCAAAAGATATAAATTCAGAATCCAAAAATATTATTGGAATGTTATTGGAAAATTCAATTCGTCTTATAAGAGGAAAAAAAGGAAGTAAAGTGAAATTAACAATTCAAAAAAAAGATGGTTCTATAAAAGAAGTCATCCTCATTAGGGATGTTATTGAAAAAAAAGAAATTTTTGCAAAAAGTGTCACAATATTGGATAATGAGAATAAGTATGGGTTGATATTCTTACCAGAATTTTATTTTAATCCTGAAAATAAAGACGGAAGAAATGCGGCTAAAGATATGAAAAAGATTATTCAAGAACTAAAAAAGGAAAAAATAAAAGGTTTGATTATAGATATCAGAAATAATGGAGGAGGATCATTAGAAACTGTTATAGAAATTGCTGGTTTCTTTTTGGGAAAAGTTCCTATAGTACAAGTAGGTATTTCTTCTGGAAGAAAGAAAATACTAAAAAATAACAATCATGAACTGCTTTGGAAAGGGCCGCTTGTTATTTTAGTTAATGAATTATCAGCATCCGCTTCAGAAATTCTTGCTGCGTCTATAGCCGATTATCAAAGAGGAATTATTGTTGGTGGCTATCAAACCTATGGAAAGGGGACAGTTCAAACCTTTTATCCCTTAAATAGATTTCTTTTTTCTAAAAAAGAATTGGGAGCCTTAAAATTCACTATGAATAAATTTTATCGTATCAATGGGAGTTCTACTCAATTAAAGGGGGTCAATCCAGATATAGTTATTCCAAATAATATTTCTTGCTTAGTTAAAGGAATGGAAAAGGACCAACCAAATTCTATGATGTGGGATCGGATTGATTCTATTTCTTACAAACCATGGAAAGGAAAAATAGATTTAGAAAAAATAAAGTGGAAAAGTATCAATCGTTTGAAAAAATATCAGGATATGATGACCATATATCAAACCATACAATTATTAGAAAAAAATTTTTTGAATAAAAAATATATTCCTCTAAATTGGAAAGATTTTTGGGATGAAAATTTAAAAATGCAAAAAATAAATGCAAATTTTCAATCATTAAAGAATTACTTGAATATATATGAATTACGAAATTATCCTCCTTCTTACCAAATCATCTCAAAACTTGACAAAGAATGGAAAAAAAATTTGTTGAACGATTTTCATATAGAAGAATGTATAAATATTTTACGAGATTTTAATGAAAATCCATTATTGGATGACTAACTTTTTCAACATCTGCAATCTCGTCTTTTTCTTTTAGGTTAATTAACCTTACCCCTTGGGTATCCCTTCCCATTACTCGTATATCTGATACAGAAATACGAATAATTATTCCGGATTTTTTAATGATCATTAGATCATCTTGATTCGTGACATGTTTTATAGAAATTAAACTACCTGTTTTTTGAGTGATATTTATTGTTTTGATTCCTTTCCCCCCACGATTGGTTATCCGATAATTTTTTAGATTAGTTCTTTTCCCAAATCCTTTTTCCGAAACAACTAATAAATATCCTTTTTCCTGTCCTTCTACACATACCATTCCAATTACAGTATCCTCTGATGAAATAGATAAATCAATTCCTCTTACTCCAGAAGAATTTCTTCCAGTAACACGAACTTTTTTTTCTGAAAAACGAATTATTTTTCCACTTCTTACAGCAATAAAAACATGACTATTTCCCTTGGTTAAGATGGCTTCTAATAAAGAATCTCCTTGACGAATCACAATAGCATTAATTCCATCTTTTCTAGGACGTGAGTAGTTTTCTAAAGAAGTTTTTTTAATAATTCCTTTTTGAGTAACCATCATCACGTAATGATTTTGTACATACTTTTTATTTTTTAAATCTCCAGTTAATATATAGGCATTTACTTTATCATCTGGTGGCAATTGAATCATATTTTGGATAGCTCTTCCTTTAGATATTTTTGATCTCTCTGGAATTTCATAAACTCTTAACCAAAAACATTTTCCTTTTTCTGTGAAAAAAAGCAAATATTGATGATTTGTAGCTATGAGAAGATGTTTGAAAAAATCAGACTCTCTAGCAGAAGCCCCCCGATTTCCTATCCCACCTCTTCCTTGACATTTGTATTCGGATAAAGAAGTTCTTTTAATATATCCTGCATGAGAAATAGTGAGAACGACCTGTTCATCTTCAATAAGATCTTCTATGTGCACTTCACTTCCCAAGTAATCTATTTCTGTTCTCCGTTGATCTTGATATTTATCTTGAATATCTAAAAGTTCTTGTTTGATAATTTTCATTCGTATAGAATGTTGTATTAACACATTTTTTAAATATGCTATTTTCTTTACTAATTCTTCATATTCTTTTTTTATTTTCTCTAACTCTAAAGAAGTCAGATTTTGTAAACGCATATCTAAAATAGATCTAGATTGATTTTCAGATAAATTAAACATTTGAATGAGTCTATTACAAGCCTCATGATGATCTTTGGATTCTTTAATTAATTCAATCATTTTATCTAAATGATCTAATATAGTTAGAAAACCTGTCAAAGTATGAACACGATCTTTACATTTATTCAATTCGTATTGAGTACGACGAATAATAACATCCTGTCGATGGTCAACAAAATGTTTGATAAGATCTTTAATATTTAGTTGAACCGGCTTTCCTTTAACTAAAGCAATGTTATTTACATTAAAATAAGTTTGCAAAGAGGTATATTTGAATAAATTATTCAATAATATATGAGGATTCGTATTCTGTTTAAGCAGATAGACTATACGTAACCCATTTCTATCAGATTCATCACGAATCTGATAAATCCCCTCCATTTTCCCTTCTCTCATTAATTCTACAGTTTTAGTAAGCATTTCTGCTTTATTTACTTGATAGGGAATTTCATCCACAATAATACATTGCCTTCCCTGAATTTCTTCCAAATGAACTTTAGCACGTAAGACGATACGTCCTCTTCCAGTATAAAAAGCTTTTTTCACTCCCTCATATCCATAAATAATTCCACCCGTAGGAAAATCAGGAGCTTTAATATATTCCATTATCTTTTCTACAGATATTTGATCATTCTCAATATAAGCGAAAATAGCTTGGATCGTTTCTTTTAAATTATGAGGAGGAATATTGGTCGCCATCCCAACAGCAATTCCAGAAGATCCATTAATCAAAAGATTCGGAATTCTTGTAGGTAAAACTGTAGGTTCTTCTATAGAATCATCAAAATTCAATTGCATATCTACTGTTTCTTTTTTGATGTCCAATAACATCTCTTCAGATATTTTTTTCATTCTCACTTCTGTATAACGCATTGCTGCAGGTGGATCTGCATCTAATGAACCAAAATTTCCTTGTCCATCTATCAATGGATAACGAAGAGTCCATTTTTGTGCCATACGAACCATTGTTTCATAAACAGAAATGTCTCCATGTGGATGATACTTTCCCAATACTTCTCCAACAATACGAGCCGATTTTTTATAAGGATTTTTCGAAAAAATTCCTAATTGATACATTCCATATAATACTCTTCTATGTACAGGTTTTAAACCATCTCTAGCATCAGGAAGAGCTCTGGATACAATAACCGACATAGAGTAATCTATGTAAGATGATTTCATTTCATCTTCAATATTAATAGGAATTAATTTTTCTCCTTCATTCATTTTATAAACATTATGGTATTCATCAAGATAAAATACATTTTTTTCTTAAATTTGTAAAAAACTTTCTTTGATTAAGGAATAAGGAACATGACAATTATACAAACAATTTCCTATTGTTTTTAATAAGGAAAATTGAATTTTATTTCTATCGTTTTTTTTATCATGTTCCATGATGGAGAATATTTTATTCATTTCTAAATCTGATAGATTTTGTATAGGATATAATTCAGAAAGAATGGATTTTATTTCTTGATAACTATTCATAGACAATCCATTTACTTTATATGATAACCATGATTCAGAGACCATTCCCATAGCTACAGCTACACCATGTATAAGTTTTCCTTTTTGATAATTCATAAAATAGCTTTCCAAAGCATGACCAATAGTATGTCCAAAATTCAGGATTTTTCTTAATCCTTTTTCTTTAGGGTCTTTTTCCACGATTTTATTTTTTATTAATATGGATTTATGAATTAAATCTCCCCATTGAGAATAAGATTTTCTATAATCATCCATGGTAGAGGATTTCATATTAATCCAAAATTTTTCATCTGCAATCAATCCATGTTTAAACATTTCAGCTTTTCCTGAAATAAATTCCTTTTCAGGAAGAGTTTTTAAAAAATGAGGATCAATAATTAAAAATTCTGGAGAATAAAAAGAACCTATTTCATTTTTAATGGATTCTAAATTAACTCCTGTTTTATCTCCTACAGATGCATCAACCATTCCTAATAACGTAGTAGGAATATTAATAAAACGAACTCCTCTTTTAAATACAGATGCTACAAATCCACCTATATCTGTAATGACTCCTCCTCCTAAATTAATAATTAAACTATTTCTATTAGCCTTAAAATTTTCTAGATTTTTCCATATTTGAATGCAGGTATAAATATTCTTTTCCTTTTCTCCTGGTTTAATTTGAATTATATTAGATTTTTCTAACAATTTTGCATGAGAAAGAAGGATAGGAAGACAATGAATATTGGTATAATGATCTACTAAAATAAATGTATTTCTTATCGATTCTACCTGATCAAGTAGATAATTTTCCAATATTTTATAGCCTTCTTCATTAAAATAAGAAATTTTTCTCTTATCAGACAACATACATGTGTTTTTTTATTTAACCAAATTAATCAATAAAATAAAATATTTTGGATAACCAAAAAATTAAAAAGAGGATAAAAACTATTATGAAAAATATATTTGGTCCCCATCCTAAAATATTAATAATTTTGAAAAAGTACTCCATAAAAATCAGATTAATATCTGTAAAAATAAATATTTTAGACCTATATTTTGAGAATATTCCTAAATAAAAAACGGAAATCTTTAACTTTGTTTTTATTGAAATACAATCATATTCGTTATTGAGAATGTCAGATATTTGGGATTTTTTTCAGCATTTATTCAATCCTAGATGGATTTTTTTCTATTTTGGAAATACCGCTTTATTTATTCTTTTGGCAATTGTTTTTGCAGAGACTGGTTTTTTTATTGGTTTTTTTTTACCAGGGGATTCTTTATTATTTACTGCCGGAATTTTCGGAAAAGATTTATGCAAAAATTTTTATAATGTCCCATTTTTTGTAATTATTTTAATTGTAGCAGGAGTAGCTATTCTTGGGAATATGCAAGGGTATTGGTTGGGGTATAAATCTGGAAATTTATTGTATAAAAAAAAAGATACCTTTCTTTTTAAGAAAAAACATCTCCTTATAGCCAAATTATTTTATAATAAATATAAAACTACAGCATTGATTATGAGTCGATTTCTTCCAATGTTTCGAACTTTTGCTCCCATTGTTGCAGGGGCAATTCGTGTTGATTTTAAAAAATTTATGATCTATAATATTATAGGAGCACTAGCTTGGACTTTTTCTATCATGTTAGCTGGACACTATCTAGACAGAAGGTTTCCAGAACTTAAAAATCACTTGGAATGGATTGTTTTACTCATTGTTTTAATAACCACATTTCCAGTGTTTCTGAAACTTAAAATCAGAAAAAAGAAAAAAGTTCTCATTTAAATTTATAAATTCATTTTTTTTCTTTTGAAAAAGAAGAATTCCTGTAGAAGATTCTTACATTGATTTTTCATTATTCCAGATAAAAATTTTGTTTTAGGATGCAATTTAATTCCCGTATATAAAAAACCTCTTTTATAAGAAAGAGCTCCACATACTACTCTTCCTATTTGAGAAAAAAACAAAGCTCCAGCACACATAATACAAGGTTCCATAGTCACATATAAAGTACATTCTTGTATATATTTCTTTTCTAGATAATCAGAAGCTAAGTTGATGACTAACATTTCTGCATGTGCAGTAATATCACTTAAAGTTTCAGTTAAGTTATGTGCTCTAGCTATAATTATATTTTCATATGTGATTGCAGCTCCTATAGGGACTTCATCTTTATGAAAAGCTATTAAAGCCTCTTCTAGAGCTATTTTCATAAAATCACAATCGTTCACTTGATTATTTCTTAACTTTTTTATCTTCTTTAGGGTTAGGGATCAGGTCTTTTTTTTCGTCTTGAGAGCTTTTTACAACATCATCAGTAGTAGAAATAATACGAGAAGTTTTTACTCTCGCTAGCAAAGTATTTAAAGGATGTAAAATATTATATTCCTTTTTCAATAGATCTTTCACCGTTATTCTATCTCCTATGTCTAAAGATTGAATATCCAATTTGATATATTTTGGAAAAGAAGAAGGAATCGCTTTGACTTTTAATTTTCTAATCGGAGAATAATATTCTCCTCCTTTGGAAACTCCAATAGGTCTTCCAAAAGTTTTTATAGGAATTTCCAATATTATAGGTTTACAATCTTCTATTTTGCAAAAATCAGCATGCAAAATTTTTTCACTAATAGGATCAAATTGAATTTCTTTTTTAACTGCTTTGATGTTTTTCTTTTCTCCTTCTATTTGAATAGAAACCCAATAAAATTCTTGTGTATATAGCAACTTTTTAAAAGTGTCTAAAGAAGTAGAAAATGGAATATTGATATTTTTTCCATATAAAATGCAAGGGACTTCTCCGGAAAGTCGAATGGTTTCAAGAACCTTTTTCCCTATATTTCTTTTTTTACCGGATATATTTACATATTGCATAATAATTAAATTATAAATTTATTACTAATAGATTCGTCATTATGAATCGATTGCATCACTTCTGCGAAAAGAGGAGCGCAAGATAATACTTTGATTTTTTCATTATTTTTCTTTAGAGGAATGGTATCCGTGACGACTAATTCTTCAAGAGAGGATTTTATTATTCTTTCATATGAATTTCCTGACAAAACGGGATGAGTAGCTATAGCACGTACACTTTTAGCTCCTTGTTTTTTAATTAGACTAGCTGCTTCTGTTAAAGTTCCTGCTGTATCTACCATATCATCTAGGAGAATGATATTTTTTTCTTTGACATTTCCAATAAGATTCATAAATTCTATTTCATTTGCCTTCTTTCTTTCTTTATAGCAGATAACCACATCTGTGCCTAAATATCCTGCATAACTTCTAGCTCTTTTTGCTCCTCCCATATCTGGAGAAGCTATGGTTAATTGATCCATGTTCAATTTTTTGATATAATCAATAAATATTCTAGATGCATATAAATGATCTACAGGAATATCAAAAAATCCCTGAATCTGATCTGCATGTAAATCCATGGTCATGACTCTATGAGCTCCTGCGGCTACCATTAAATTCGCTATAAGTTTTGCGGCTATAGGAGTTCTTGGTTTATCCTTATGATCTTGTCTACCCCATCCAAAATATGGAATAACAAGTGTAATGTTATGAGCGGAGGCCCTTCGTGCTGCATCACACATTAAAAGTAATTCCATCAAATTATCCACTGGAGGAAAAGTAGATCCAATCAAAAATACTCGTGATCCACGAACAGACTGTTCAAAAAAAGGGGAATATTCTCCATCACTAAATTCCAAAAAACAAACTTTTCCTAAAAAACTTCCATAATGATAAGCTATATTCTCTGATAGTTTTAATCCACTTTTTGTAGAAAAAAAGAGTACCTTTTGATTCATATGTTATGTTTTTTTTATGCAAAAATACTCAAGAAATAACTTTAGTTATGGAACAATATTTAGATCTTTTAAAAAATGTCTTAAAAAATGGAATAAAAAAAATGGATCGTACTGGGATAGGAACAAAAAGTTTATTTGGATCTCAAATGAGATTTGATTTAAAAAAAGGATTTCCTCTTTTAACTACAAAGAAATTAAGTATTCGTTCTATTATTTATGAGTTATTATGGTTTTTGAAAGGATATACCAATATCCAGTATCTAAAAGATAATAAAGTATCTATATGGAATGAATGGGCTAATGAAAACGGAGATCTAGGTCCAATATATGGATTACAATGGCGTAAATGGCCTACTTATGATGGTCGTTTTATTGATCAAATCACTCATCTTATAAAAGAAATAAAATCAAATCCTCATTCACGACGTTTGATCGTTTCTTCTTGGAATGTAGGAATGATTCAAGAAATGAGACTACCTCCCTGTCATTTACTTTTTCAATTTTATGTTTCAGAAAAAAAACAATTGTCTTTACAATTATATCAAAGAAGTGCAGATATTTTTCTTGGATTACCTTTTAATATTGCTTCTTATGCTTTATTACTTACCATGGTAGCTAAAACACTCAATTTTATAGCCAAGGAATTCATTCATACTATAGGGGATGCTCATATATATAATAACCATATAGAACAAGTTCAACTTCAAATACAACGTTCCCCTAAACCTTTACCAAAAATTCTTTTAAATCCCTCTATAAAAAATGTATTTAATTTTTCTTTCGAAGATTTTAAATTAATCAATTACAACCCTCATCCCCATATAAAAGGAGATGTCGCTGTTTAATTTAGAACTTTGTAATGATTCCTATTTATTGATTAACCAATTTTTAAATAGATCGTAATTGTTGGACATAGATATTTTTTTTTCACTTTTTTCTGAATTCAAAAGAACTTCTAATTTTTTAGGAATAAGAATTTCTTCTCGCAAAGAATATGGCATATGATCTAAAAATTTAATAGGATGAGCTGTTTCTAAAAAAACAGCTGTAGCTAAAGGATCTTTAACCTCTTTTAGGTATTGTCTAAGTCCTAAATAACCAATAGCTCCATGAGGATCTAACATATATTTATGTTCTTTCCATACCATTTCTATAATGGCTAAAGTTTCTTCATCTGTAAATTGATAAGAGGATAATTTTTTTCGTAATTTCACTATGCTTTCTTTATATAAATGCCATATACGAGAAAAATTACTTGGATGGGATATGTCCATGGCATTGGATATCGTTTTTTTTACTGGAAGAGGATGATATTTTTCCGTTTTTAAAAATCTAGGAATGGTGTCATTAATATTTGTGGATGCTATAAAATACTTGATAGGTAATCCCATTTTTTCAGCCATCATTCCTGCACAAATATTTCCAAAGTTTCCACTTGGAACTGAAAAAATCAATTTTCTATTTTCTTCTATTATTTGTCTATAAGCTAAAAAATAATAAAACATTTGAGGAAGCCATCTTGCTATGTTAATAGAATTAGCAGAAGTTAGTAGATATTTATCTCGTATTTTCTTGTCTAAAAAAGCTTTTTTAACTATGGATTGACAATCATCAAAATTTCCCTTTATTTCTATAGCTAGAATATTCCCCCCTAAACAAGTCATTTGCTTTTCCTGCAATAAGCTAACCCCTTTATAGGGATACAATATAATAACCTCTATTCCAGAAACATTATGAAATCCTTTAGCTACCGCACCTCCAGTATCTCCAGAAGTGGCTACTAAAACAGTCACTAATTTTCCTATTTTTTTGTAAAAATGACTTAAACATCCGGCCATAAATTGAGCTCCTACGTCTTTAAAGGCTAAAGTAGGTCCATGAAAAAGCTCTAATACGTATATATTGTCATGAATTCTTTGTAATGGAAAAGAAAAATTCAAAGTTTTCTGAATAATACGGAAGATAGATTCTTCAGAAATAGATTCTCCTATATAGGGTTGGATAATCTCCATCGCAAGAGTATATATATCATATTTTTGGATATTTTCCAGAAATTTTCGTTTTAGAATAGGAATATTTTCCGGAAAATATAATCCCCCATCTTTTGCTAAACCTCTTAAAACCGCTTTTTCAAAAGAAACGAGGTTTTTATGATCTTCTAAACTGTAATATAACATAAAAGAAAAATTTGATTTTTTTGAATGGATTGGATTCTTAAAGGATTTCAGAAAACTTTACTCCTTTTTGATTAATAGGAGAAGTATAAGTTTTATAATCTACTTTCAATGGAGAATAAACAAGATTCATCACTTCAGTAACTTTTTTTGCGATATCATTTCCTTTACTTAACATAAATACAGAAGGACCTGATCCAGATATCCCACCACCTAAAGCTCCTATTTCTTTACATCTTATTTTTAATTCGTAAAATGCAGGAATCAGCATAGCACGTATGGGTTCAACAATAAAATCTTCTAGAGATCTACTAATGAGTTCATAATTTTCTTGATATAATCCTGCTACTAATGCCCCGATATTTCCCCATTGTCGTATAGCATCTGTCATTAAGATTTTTTGTTTTAGTATTTCTCTAGCGTCCGAGGTTTTTATTTCAATTTGTGGATGAATTATGCTTACCCATAATTCATTTGGAGAATGCAATTTAGTAATGTCTAAAGGTTGATAACTTCTTACTAAAGTGACACCCCCCATAATAGCAGGAGCTACATTATCTGCATGAGCACTTCCACTGGCTATACGTTCTCCTTCCATAGCAAAACGGATCAATTGCATTCTATTAAACGGGTTTCCTAGTAATATATTAGCTCCATATACCACTCCAGCAGCACTAGCAGCACTAGAGCCGATCCCACTTCCTGGATGTATATTTTTAATTAATTCTATTTCAAAACCTATTTTTTTTTCTTTATAAAATCTTTGCTGATATTTTTTTAACAAAGCTTGTAAAGACACAAAAGCTACATTTTTTTTTTGATCCTTAGGTAAGGTGGTTCCATCTATTCGATTAATACGTATTCCAGGACTATTGGATTTGTATAAAAGAATTTCATCTACTGGAATATCTAAAGCTAATCCAATAACATCAAAACCGCAAGCTAAATTAGCTACAGTAGCTGGTGACAATATTTTAATCCTATTCATGATTTTTATTTAGTAGCTTTAATAATATCAGAAAATACTCCAGAAGCAGTTACTTCTGCTCCAGCTCCTGCTCCCCTTATAATCAAAGGTTGTTCAGCATAACGAAATGTATTATATAAAACCATATTATCTTTTCCTTCTAACTGATAAAAAGGATGGCTTTGTTTTACAGATTCTAAACCTACAAAAGCTCGACCATTTTCATAACGAGCAATAAAACGTAGACGTTTTTTTTCTTTTTCTGCTTCTTTTCTAATTTTAAAAAAGTAATCTCTATATTGATGTAATTCTTGATAAAAATTTTCAATAGAAATCACTTTTGAACAACTTTCAGGAAGAAAAGATTTTTGATGAATATCACTAATTTCTAATGGAGCGCCACATTCTCTTGCTAAAATAAGTATTTTTCGCATGACATCTAATCCGCTAAGATCAATACGAGGATCTGGTTCCGTATATCCTTGTAATTGAGCTTCTTTTACAACTTCTAAAAATGATTTTTCTCCTAAAAAATGATTAAAAATGAAATTTAAACTTCCAGATAATACAGCTTCTATTTTTTTTATTTTATCTCCACTGTTTATAAGATCGTTAAGAGTGCTAATCACTGGTAGACTTGCTCCTACATTAGTTTCGAATAAAAAGGGAGCTTGAAAATGTCTAGAAAGAGTTTTTAATCTTTTATAATGATCATAATCAGAAGAACAAGCTATTTTGTTACAAGTGATTACTCCAATTCCATTTTGCAAAAATTTTTCATAAGTCATAGCCATTTCTTCACTAGCTGTATTATCTACAAATAAACTATTTCTTAGATTAAATTTCCAGACTTCTTCCATGAAAGAATAGATATTCATTTTATGACCTTTTTCATTTAGATTATTTTTCCATTGAAGTAGATTTATTCCATTATCATCAAAATACATTTTTTTGCTATTAGCTAATCCAATTACTCTTACTTGAAGTTTTAACTCTTCAAGCAAGTAATTTTTTTGTTGATCAATTTGTTCAAGTAATTTACTCCCAACTTGACCTACTCCACAAATGAAGAGATTAATTTGTTTTGGAGGGCTTTCAAAAAAAGCTTCATGCAAGGTATTCAAAGCTTTTTTAAAATCTTCTTTTCGAATAACAGCAGATATATTTTTTTCAGTAGATCCTTGTGCAATAGCTCTAACATTAATACTATTTCTCCCTAAGGAAGCAAACATTTTCCCACTAGTTCCATGAAGGTTTTTCATATTGTCTCCGACTACAGCGATGATACAAAGGTCTTTTTCGATCGTTAATGGATCAATACGTCTTTGATGGATCTCTTGAGAAAATTCGCTATCTATTACAGCCTTTGCTTTAATTACATCCATTTCATGGATTCCGGTAGTTATAGAATGTTCTGAAGAACTTTGGGTAATAAAAATAACATTTATTTTTTCACGTGACAAAGCTTCAAATAATCGTTTTGAATAGCCTGGAATCCCTACCATCCCACTTCCTTCAAGAGTGAGTAAAGCCAAATTCTGAATTCCAGAAATTCCGGTAACTGGTTGACTAATATTAGTACTTTTGCTAAGATAAATTAAAGTTCCTGGGTCTACAGGAGAAAAAGTATTTTTAATTTGTATAGGAATATGTTTTTTCATAGCTGGTTGTATCGTAGGAGGATAAATAACTTTTGCCCCAAAATGCGATAGTTCCATAGCCTCTTCATAAGAAATCTCTTTAATAGGAAAAGCTTGATTCACGATTTTTGGATTTGCCGTCATCATTCCACTCACATCCGTCCATATTTCAAGTAAACTTGCAGATATAGCCGCTGCTAAAATAGCGGCTGTATAATCAGAACCTCCTCTTCCAAGAGTTGTGGTTTCATTTTCTAAAGTAGATCCTATAAAACCTGGTAAAACAATATATTCGGATGTTTTTTCCCTAAAAAACTGAATAATATGGTGATTGCTTGTGATAAAATCTACTTGTGCACATCCGAATTGAGAATCAGTGATAATCAATTCTCTGCTGTCTTTGCAAACCGCATCTAAACCAGTTTGTTTTAGTTTTTCCGCAATGAGAAAAGAAGAACTTAGTTCTCCAAAACTCATGATTTTATCTAAAGAACGTTTTGAGAGTTCTTTTACCTGAAAAATTCCGTCACATAAAATTTCTAAATCATTGATATTCTTTTTTATCCAACTAATTAAATGACTTTGATAAGTAATTGGAAATAACTCTCTGATAATATTAAGATGACGAATTTCTATTTCTTCTAAAATATTTTTATAAATATTTTTTCTTTCAGAAGCTAATTTTCCACATTGAATTAACTGATCGGTAATATTTCCTAATGCAGATACCACCATAGCATATCTTCCTTTTGGTTTCTTTTCTAATAAAGAACAAATACGTTTTATGGAATCAGAATGAGCCACGGAACTTCCCCCAAATTTTAAAACTTGCATTTTCTAATGAATTATTTATTAAAACAATTTTCCCCTGTTATTTCAAAGATGAAGACAAAAATAATGATAATTTGCAGAGAAGTGTCTTTTTCAGGTTTAAAAATCTTTCTACATGAAGATTATTTATGCTATCCTTTCTCTATAAAAAATTCTCCTGAATAATTTTCTGTGACTTTGAAAAGTTTTAATTGAAAAATTAAGCTTTTAGATTTCTTTTTTTTATTATCAAAGATACGAATCCTTTTGTGTTTTTTTTATCAAAAGTTTACACGAAAAAAACATCAATGTGATGAATAACGTGGAATTTTTTTTTCGATAAGAATATATTTAAATTTGTGTAACTGTTATTTATTGCAACGATAATTGAAACTATGCATTTAACTTCTTATGAAAAGGAAAAAATTCTTCTTCACATGGCTGGAGAACTGGCAAAAAAGCGTTTAGAAAGAGGATTAAAATTAAATTATCCTGAGTCTGTGGCATTAATTACTCATTATGTTATGGAAGGCGCACGTGATGGAAAAACAGTGAAAAAACTTATGTTGGAAGCGGGAAACCTTCTACATGATGATCAAGTGATGGATGGAGTATATGAAATGCTTAATAATGTTCAAGTAGAAGCAACTTTTCCTGATGGGACAAAACTAGTAACCATACACCGTCCTATTAAAAAAAGCATTAAGAAGAATTCCTCCAATAACAATATGATGATCCCAGGACAATATGATCTTCTCAAAGAGGAAATTTCTTTATTACCTGGGAGACATCGTATAGAAAGAGTAGTATCGAATGTTGGAACTCGTCCCATACAAATCGGGTCTCATTTTCATTTTTATGAAACCAATGCAGCACTTCATTTTGATAGAAATGGAACTAAGGGATACAGACTAGATATTCCTTCTGGAAGGTCTATTCGTTTTGAGCCAGGTGAAACAAAAAAAGTTTTTTTGGTAAAAATAGGTGGGAGTCAAAAAATTTATGGATTTTCCGGAAAAGAGAATACAAAAATATGAATATAAAAAAGTTAGATAGAGAATCTTATGCAAGTATGTATGGTCCCACTAAAGGGGATAAAGTCCGTTTGGGAGATACCTCTTTGTGGATTGAAATTGAGAAAGATTACACTATTTATGGAGATGAGTGTGTTTTCGGAGGAGGTAAAGTTATTCGAGATGGAATGGGCCAACATCCATTTGCTACTAGAAAAGAAGGAGTTCTGGATTTAGTTTTAACCAATGCTATTATCATTGATCATTGGGGAATTATAAAAGCAGATCTTGGAATCAAGAATGGAATCATTGTTGGAATAGGAAAAGCAGGGAATCCATATTTTATGGATGGGGTGACTTCAAATATGTATATTGGAGCGGGAACTGAAGTGATTTCTTCAGAAAACATGATCGTTACGGCTGGTAGTGTAGATAGTCATGTTCATTATATTTGTCCTCAATTATTTGAAGTTGCATTAGAAAATGGAACGACCACCATTATTGGTGGAGGATCAGGTCCTGCTACCGGAACTATAGCTACTAATTGTACTTCTGGAGTTTGGAATATTCAAAGAATGTTAAAAAGTACAGATCACGTTCCGATAAATTTTATCTTTCTTGCGAGTGGAAATAGTTCTCATCCTGAAGCTCTAATTGAACAGATAAAGGCTGGTGCCGGTGGATTAAAAATTCATGAGGATTGGGGAAGTACTCCATATGTGATAGATCAATGTTTAAATGTATCGGAAAAAACGGATGTCCAAGTAAATATTCATACGGATTCCTTAAATGAATCAGGTTATGTAGAAGATACTTTAAAAACATTTAAAAATAGAACTATTCATACCTATCATACAGAAGGTGCCGGTGGTGGGCATTCTCCTGATTTATTAAAAGTGATATCTCATACCAATATTTTACCGTCATCTACAAGTCCTACTATGCCTTATACTAACAATACTATTGATGAACATTTAGATATGTTAATGATATGTCATCATTTAGATTCCAATCTTCCAGAAGACATAGCTTTTGCTAAATCACGTATTAGATCTGAAACAATTAGTGCAGAAGGAGTATTACATGACATAGGAGCAATTAGTATGACTAGTTCAGATTCTCAAGCTATGGGAAGAATTGGAGAAGTCGTAAAACGGACTTGGCAAACGGCAGATAAAATGAAAAAAGAACGAGGATCTCTAAAAAATGATTCTCATCAAAATGATAATTTTAGAGTCAAAAGATATATTTCTAAATATACCATAAATCCTGCTATAACTCATGGAATTTCAGAATATGTTGGATCCATTTCTATTGGAAAAATGGCAGATTTAATCTTATGGAAACCCTCGTTTTTTGGAGTGAAACCTGAATTAGTTATAAAAAGCGGAATGGTTGCGTACGCTAGTATGGGAGATCCTAATGCGACTATTCCTACTCCACAACCATTTATGTATCGTAAAATGTTTGGTTATTTTGAACCAAAATTGAGCAGTATTTTTGTTTCATCACATGCTATCAACGATGGTTTTTTGGAAACAAATGAGATAAAAAAGAAAATTAAGATAGTCAAAGGATGTCGTTCTTTATCCAAAAAAGACATGATATTAAATGGAGAAACTCCAGATTTAGAGGTAGATCCAAAAAATTATAGCGTTTATATAGAAGGAAAAAAAATCACTTCCAAACCATCGGATTTTTTACCGCTTTCTCAACGATATTTTTTATTCTAAGAATAAGAATATGAGAATTAGTACCCAGAGCGGGATTTGAACCCGCATGATGTAAAATCATTGGATTTTGAGTCCAACGCGTCTGCCTATTCCGCCATCTGGGTTTTTTGATCATTTATAAAAATAGGATCTACTATGATTTTAGATTTTATTAAAAAATTTAATCCATCATTTTTGATGGTATATTTGTGATCATATAAATATACTACTCTTTTAATTTTAGATTGATAAATCAATTTGCTGCATTCTAGACATGGAAAATGTGTAATGTATAAAAAAGCGCCTTTACAAGAATACGAAGAAGTAGATATTTTTAATATAGCATTTGCTTCTGCATGTAAAACATACCATTTGGTTTCTCCATTTTTATCTTCACATATATTATCAAATCCACTTGGAGTTCCGTTGTATCCATCGGATATGATTCTGTTTTTTTTGACTATAATAGCTCCTACTTTTTTTTTTTTACAAAAAGATAATTTTGACCATTCTATAGCTAGACTCATGTAAGTTTGATCATATTTTTTAAATATTTCATAATTCATTTTAAGATAATATGGAAAACATATATGGGACACGTAGTCATAAAATTAATAATTTAAGAAAAATTTATAAAAAAAGTTCCAGAAAAATCTTTTTTGTAGAAGGAATTAAAGAATTTGAAATGGCAATAAAAGGTAATTTTTTACCCATAGAAATTTTCATATGCAAAAAAATATTTCACAAATATAATATTATCAAATCGTTTAATCACATTGTTTTTTTTATTAGCATAAAAGCCTTTAAAAAATTAGCCTATAGAGAAAATTCCGGTGGAATCATCGCCTTATTTAAAAGAAAAAATCTTGAAAGACTAGAAAATATAAAAATATCTCAAAATCCTTTTATTCTTATATTAGATGGGATAGAAAAACCTGGAAATTTAGGATCCATGCTAAGAATAGCTGATGCGGTAGGGGTTCATTTGATTATATTATGTAATATAAAAACCTATATTTACAATCCTAATATAATTAGATGTAGTCTAGGAAGTGTTTTTACAAACAAAATTCTCATTGAGGAAAAAGAATCCATTATTTCCTGGTTGCTAAAGAAAAAAATAGAAATTATAGTAACAGGATTTCATGAAAAGGCTATACAATTATATAGAACGAAATTTTCTTCACATTTAGCCATCGTTTTAGGTTCAGAAAGCAATGGGGTATCGCCTATTTGGTTAAAAATCGCTCACAAAATAGTAACCATTCCTATGTTTGGAAATATGGATTCTCTAAATGTAAGTAATGCTATGTCTGTAATCATATATGAAATTCTTAGACAAAGAAATTATAATTAATGAATATTTTTTTTCTTTTCATATGTTTCATAAACATAATCTATTTTTAAATTCTTTCTTTTGGAAGCTTCTGCTGATAGTCGATCACAATAATCATTAATATAATGAAAATCATGTCCTTTTATCCATTTGAAAACAATAAAATGTTGACGAAATATATCTAAAAATCGGATCCATAGATCTGCGTTTTTTTTTTATAAAAATTATTTTTTTTCCATTGAAATATCCAATTTTTTTGAATAGGATTTACCACATATTTAGAATCGGTAAATACAACAATATTCTGTTTCTTTTTTGTAATTTTTTCTAATCCAACTATGACAGCTAATAGTTCCATTCGATTATTAGTGGTATAACGAAAACCTTCGGAAATAACTTTTCTATAGGTAGTCCCTACTACTTCTATAAAAATAGCATATCCCCCAGGTCCAGGATTTCCTTTGGAAGAACCATCGGTGTAAATATGAATTTTTTTATTCACGAGTTAATTTTTTCACGTTCAAATTGTTCTAATTGATATTTAATTAAATTAAAACATTTTTCTTTTAGAAAATTTTTGTCTTTTAAGGACAAGTTTTTTGTTGAGATGGAGTGATGTTGTTTTATTCGTATTTTTCCAGGTCCACCCTTTATAATAGGAAAACTTGGAAACTTTGTTTTTATATCAGCTATGGTAAATGGAATGATAGGTATTTTTTTTATTATAGCAATAGAAAAGGCACCACTTTTAAAATGATCTAAAAAAATAGAAGGGTTAGGTACCCCTCCTTCTGGGAAAATACAGACACTTTTTCCAGAATCTACTTTTTTCTGTATTTGTTTAAATACTTGCATACAACTAGAAAAATTTTTCCTTTCTATTAATATATTGCTTCTTCTATAAACAAAACCGAAAAAAGGAAGTTTGGCTAGTTCCGCTTTCCCTACAAAAACTAAGGGATGGTTTCTCATTAAAGAGTAAATCAACATAATGTCCATAATAGAACTATGATTACTGATTATCATATATTGTTTATTCTTATCTAATGTTTCTTGATCTTTTTCTAATACATACCAAAAACCCATGAGAAAAAGATTGCTTCTCGCCCACATTTGGTGAAACCAATATGCAATATGATAATATTTATCTTGAAAAAGAAATGGAATAGAAGCCCCTGCCCATAATGGAACTAAAAATATATTGATTAGAAAAAACCAGACCCGCCATAATAATATAAATGAAATTTGAAGAATTTTCATGAACTAATAAAATTACTCAAAAAACAAATGAAAGTTATTTATAATGTATTATTTATTCCTTCTTTTTTTTTTTGGTGAAAAATAAAAAATTTATAACTTTTTTTTAAAAGATTAAAATTTGAATTTTTACAGTTTATATTCTATCATTTTTTCAAATGGAATTAACTATAAATTTTTCTAAAAAATAGAAGATTTTTTTTTTAAAAATCTTTGTCGTTTTTAGAAACGAAAAAAAATCTGATATTTATATATATTTTCCAATACATCATGTATACCTTAGGAGAATTTATCATAGAAAATAGAGATCGTTTTTTATATTCAACAGAAGATTTATTACGGTTATTTAGTTCTATTAAATTAGCAGCTAAAGCTATTAACAAGGAGGTGAATAAAGCAGGTTTAACAGAAAAAATTGGAAGTTCAGGAATAACTAATATACAAGGAGAAAATCAACAGAAACTAGATGATTTTGCACACAGAATTTTTATTGAATCATTTAAAAGCAGAAATGTAGTTTGTGGAATAGCTTCGGAAGAAAGCAAAGATTTTATAGTGATAAAGGGAGAAAAAGAAAATCCTTTTCAAAAGAAATACATTGTTTTAATAGATCCACTAGATGGTTCTTCCAATATAGATGTCAATGTGTCTATTGGGACTATATTTTCAGTGTATATCAAGAAGACTCCCATTCAAATGGATTTGAGAATAGAAGATTTTTTGCAAAAAGGAAATAAACAAATTCTTGCAGGATATATTATTTATGGATCCTCCACTATTTTGGTCTATACTACAGGAAATGGGGTACATGGATTTACTTTGGATCCTTCTGTGGGAACTTTTTATTTATCTCATCCTCAACTTCATTTCCCTAAAGTAGAAAAAATTTATTCTATCAACGAGGGAAATTATGTTAGATTCCCTAATGGGATCAAGAAATTTATAAGATACTGTCAAGAAGAAAAAGATAATCGTCCTTATACGGCACGATATATTGGATCATTAGTGGGAGATTTTCATAGAAATATGATACAAGGAGGTATATATATTTACCCCAAAACAGCGCTTTCTCCAAATGGAAAATTGAGGCTACTTTATGAATGTAATCCGATGGCATTTTTAACAGAACAAGCGGGTGGAAAAGCTTCTGATGGAAAAAAAAGAATTCTAGATATAGAACCTTTCAAGTTACATCAAAGGACTCCATTCATTTGTGGACCTGTCGGGATGGTTTCTAAGTTGGAGGAATTTATGAATAATCAATCATCAGATAGATAAGGTATGGGTTTTCAAGTAAAAAGAAAAAAAAATATTATTTATCATACAATCAAATACGGAAAATTATTACCTGTATTTCCTATTTATAGTTTTTTTTTATTGTATCCCCATAATGAAAATAAAATGAGATGTACAGAACTAATTGGAACTTTGGTAAAAAAAAAATTTCAAAAAAGCCGTACATAGAAATAGAATAAAACGTTTATTGCGGGCCTCTTTTTTATTAAATAAATCTATTTTAGAAGAAAAAATAGAACAAACTCGTTGTAGTTATCATATTGTATTTATTTATATAGGAAAATTTTTACCAAAATTTCAGGATATTAACCCCTCTATTAAAAAAATATTTAATCTCATAAGAGATACTGACCTCTCATTTTTATTGAAATAATTGACTGGCATTAGCTCCAAAAATTTTTACTGCAAAAGCCAATAAAACGATCCCGAATATCTTTTTTAGTATATCTAAACCATTAGTTCCTATTTTTTCGGCTATAAAATCACATCTATCTATGACAAAATAGACTACTATCATATTTAGTATCAAAGAAATAAGTATGATTTTTACATCATAAGTAGTTCTTAGAGAAATTAGAGTAGTTAAGGATCCGGGGCCAGCTATAAGTGGAAAGGCAATTGGAACGATAGAAGTTTGGGCGTTTTCTGTTACTTTATGAAGATCTATGCCTAAAATCATTTCTAACCCAATTAAAAACAAAACGATAGATCCTGCAATGGAAAAAGAGTGAACATCCACACCAATAATTTTTAGCATAGGTTGTCCTAAAAACAAAAAAGATAAAAAGATAATAAGAGAAGTCACTATCACTTTTTTTGTCTCTATAATATTTCCTTTGGATTTAAAACCCATAATTATGGGAGCATTTCCTAGTATATCGATAATGCTAAAAAGGATCATGAAACAACTGATTAATGAATTTATCCATTCCATATTCAAAATTTATTCAAAAAATTTTTAAGTTTATTTTTAAGTTTCGAATTCGAGTCTTTTTGAGGATAAAACATGATCAAACATAATTAATAATATCTATGATCTATTATCCTCCTCTTATCTATCACAAATTAAACAAAAATATAATCAGTACCATTAATTTTTTTGAAAAAAAAATTTAATCTATTCATGTTTTAATTTTAAGCTTTGTTGTATTAAGTATAATTTCTAAAGTCCATTTTCATAAGCGGTCCATCCTGCCTCTCTATATTTTTCTGCCACAATTTTTGGATTTGTAGATTGATAAATAGCTTTTCCAACTATGATAAAATCACTTTTATTTTTTTGAAAAGCTTGATTAGGATGAATGTACGTATTTCCCATCGAATTTTCTTTTGATTGAGAAAAATGTATTCCAGGGGTAAATAATAATAATCGATCGTCTACTCTTCTTTGTGCCACAGTTCCAATTACTTTTGGATTTTTTAAAGAAATGTTTAAAGCTTTTCTTATATAATTATCATCAGATAATCTTCCAAAAGAAGACATTTCAGACACAGTAATTAATCCCATATTTGAAGGAATATTCAAGTTTTGTATACTGATACTTCCTGCAAGTAGATGGACGGTTAAAATATCTACCCAAGAAGAAATTTTGTGTAATCCATGATGTAATTGTAGATAATTTATAGGTCCCACATCACATAATTTTCTATCTTCAAATAATAAAAATTTCTTTTCTACAGAAATCTTTTTAAGAGATGCAATGAATGAAGATGAAAAATCACTAATAATATCTGCATGAAGTTTCAATCCACAAATGGAATCTCCAGTCAAATTCCCTAGTTCTAAAATTTTTTCAGAGTATATTAAGTCAGCTGAAACAATCAAATTTGTTTTTTTTTTCAACGTTATATCAAGAAGTTTTTTTCCAATGGGATGGGAAATTTTTTCTTTTTTTTCTTCATAGGAAATACGTTTTTCCTGAAAATTTTTTTTATTCTTTTTTTTGAAAAAAAGTTGAATTATATGTATTTCTTTTTCCTTTAAAAGATCTTTGTTTTCTAACATCTTTAAAACTTCTCCTATCCGAAATAAAGTTCGGATATTAAATCCTCTTTTTTTTATATTATCTATTCCTCCTTGTTCACGATCAAGAATGGATAGAATGTTTTTAATAATTAATCCTTCTTTTTCAAGATCTCTCACGGTTTGTAATAAACTATCACCACTGGTGATTACATCTTCTATAAGAAGACAATTTTGTCCTTTTTTGTAAATCCCTTCTATCATTCGTTTGGTACCATAACCTTTATTTTCTTTTCTCTTAATAATCAAAGGGATATTTGACCTTAAGGATAAAGTAGTAGCTATAGGTAAAGCCGCATAGGGAACTCCACAAATAAGTTCAAGCGTATGATCTGGAACTTCTCTAAGAAGCAAATCAGAAAGTTTTATTAATAAATCTGGTCTAGAAGCTATTGGACGAAAGTCTATATATATAGGAGAAGTCATTCCACTTTTCAAGGTAAAATGACCAAATTTGATAATTCCTAAATTATAAATTTTTAAGAAAAACTGTTCTTTTTCTTCCATAAAAAACCTTTTTTGGTTAAAGTTAAAAATTTTCTCCTTGTGGGTTTTGTATTATATTACTTATACAATTTCTATGATCATGAAAAAAAAGAAAATAGATATATCTGCTGATATAAATGGGATCCAACTTTCTTCTTGTATTATGAATGCTTCAGGAGTACTTTGTACTACAGAAAAAGATCTTAAAAAATTGATTACTAGCTCTTCAGGAGCTGTTGTAACAAAGAGTTGTACCTTGAAACCAAGAAAAGGAAATTTAGAACCTAGATATTTTGGATGGAATATTGGAAGCATTAATTCTATGGGCCTCCCAAATCTTGGAATAGATTTTTATTTAGATTTTTTAGAAAAAAAAAATCTTAAAAAACCTTTTTTCTTATCTATATCAGGACTTTCTATAGAGGAAAATTATCTTCTTCTTCATAAAGCCAATCTTTCTTCCCGTATCAGTGCAGTAGAATTAAATTTATCTTGTCCAAATATTATTGGAAAAGATAAAGTATTAGGTTATGATTTTAATCATATTTCGAATTTTTTCGAAAAGATATTTAAATTTTATAAAAAACCTTTAGGAGTTAAGTTGCCACCTTATTTTGAAAATAGACATATTAAAAAAATGGCTTGTATTTTAAATAAATATCCTATTTTCTTTGTTACCTGTATTAATAGTTTACCTAATGGTCTTTTCATTGATATCAAGAAAGAAACTGTGGTAATTCAACCAAAAATGGGTTTTGGAGGGATAGGAGGAAAAACTATCAAACCATTTGCATTAGCAAATATTCGTCAATTTTATACTTATCTCCGAAAAGAGATTCCTATAATAGGTTGTGGGGGAATTTGTTCCGGAAAAGATATTTTTGAACACATATTGTGTGGAGCCTCAGCGGTTCAAATAGGAACACAATTTATAAAAGAAGGGGTTACTGTTTTTGATAGATTGAGAAAAGAATTAGTTGATCTTCTGCAAAAAAAAAAATTTCCATCTATAAATAGATTTATAGGAAAACTAAACGTGATTGAATTTCCTTAAATTAATAAGATTTTGCAAAAAAAACTCTTTGAGAAGAAGGATTTCCAGAATAAATACACTTTCCTTCTTCTTTTTTAGTAGAAATTGGAATACAACGTATAGTAGCTTCCGTTTCTTCTTGAATTTTTTTCCCTGTACTTTTTGTCCCATCCCAATGAGCAAGGATAAAACCTCCTACACTGTTTATTTTTTTTTTAAAATCCTCATAATGATCTGAAATCATGGTCAATTTTTTTGTTCTAGTTAAAGCTCTTTGATAGAGATTCTTTTGTATTTTCTCAAGAAGTTGTGGAATAAAAGTGATAATCTGATTCAAAGAAACATCTACTTTTTCGTAAGTATCTCTTCTAAAAACTTCTGCTTTTTCTTTTATGATTTCATCCAATCCAATGTTAATTCGTATAGGGACCCCCTTCATTTCGTATTCATGAAATTTCCATCCAGGAGTAAAAATCTCTCTGTTATCATATTTCACACTGAATCCTTTTTCTTCTATAATGTTTTGGATCCTTTCAGCTATTTCATTTATTTTACTTAATTCTTGCTTGTTTTTATATATAGGTATAATAACTATTTGTATAGGAGCTATTCTGGGAGGTAATATCAGTCCATGATCATCTGAGTGTAACATAACTATTCCACCTATTAATCTAGTCGAAACCCCCCAAGATGTAGACCAGACATATTCTTTCTTTCCATTTTTATTAGTGAATTTCACATCGAAAGCTTTTGAAAAATTTTGTCCAAGAAAATGTGAAGTTCCAATTTGTAACGCTTTTCCATCTTGCATCATGGCCTCTAGACTAAATGTTGTTTCAGAACCAGAAAATTTATCCATGTAAGGTTTAATTCCTTGAACTACAGGAATTGCCATAATTTTTTCAGAAAAATCTGCATAAATATTTAATATTTTTTTAGTTTCTTCTATGGCTTCTTTTTCAGTAGAATGAGCTGTATGACCTTCTTGCCATAAAAATTCAGAAGTTCTTAAAAATAAACGGGTTCGCATTTCCCATCTAATAGCATTTCCCCATTGATTCAAAAGAAGAGGAAGATCTCTATAAGAATGAATCCAATGTCTAAAAGTTTTCCATATGATACTTTCAGAAGTAGGTCGAATCACTAATTCTTCTTGAAGTTTAGATTTTGGATCTACAGTTAATTCTTCTCTATCTGTATTTTTTTTCAACCTACAATGCGTGACTATAGCACATTCTCTAGAAAAATTTTCAATATGTTTTTTTTCTTTTGAAAAAGAAGATTTAGGAATAAGCATAGGAAAATAAACATTTTTATGTCCCGTTTCTTTAAACATTTTGTCTAATGTTTTTTTGATGATTTCCCATATAGAAAAACCATATGGCTTTATAATCATAAAACCACGAATTCCGGAAAATTCTGCTAAACCAGATCTAATGATAATTTCATTATACCATTTGGAATAATCCACACTACGTTTAGTTAATTGATGCATAAAAAAATAAAGAAAAATTGATTAGGATTACAATCATTAAATATAAAAAAATTATTTTTATTAGTGATTTATTAAAAGAGTACATTATCATGGCACATCCTAAAAGAAGGCAATCTAAATCTAGAAGAAATAAAAGAAGAACTCATTTAAAAATACAGGAACCATTATTAGTTACATGTCCTTTAAATCACCAAAAACACTTATATCACCATGCTTATTGGCATGAAGGAAAACTCTATTATAGAGGAAAAATGGTATTGAAAAAAGATAATCCATCCATGTAATCATAATAATAGGTAGATCTTCGGTAAAATTTATGGATTTTAAAAATATTAAATCACTGATTCAATTGATTTCTAAATCTAATATTCGTGAAATAAGAGTGAAGATAGGAGAAACTCAAATTCATATTAAGAATAACAGAAAAAAAAGAAAAAAGTTATTGAACCCAATTTTATCCAGGAACAGAAGAGTTTATTCTCCTATTTCGGATTTTTCCGATAGGTTTTCTAAATTAGAAATGGAAAAAAAATCTGATAAAAATCAGTACATTATTATTAAATCTCCTATGATTGGAACTTTCTATCGTAGACCTCATCCAGATAAAGATCCCTTTGTGAAAGTAGGCGATCAGGTGAAAATAGGAACAAAAATTTGTGTAATAGAAGCTATGAAACTATTTAATGATATAGAATCTGAAGTAGATGGAAAAATCGTAAAAATTCTTGTAGAAGACTCTACTCCAGTTGATTATGATCAACCTTTATTTATGTTAGATCCTAATTATTAAAAGGAGACATCATCAATGTATGTTTAAAAAAATATTAATTGCTAATCGTGGAGAAATTGCCTTACGAGTGATACGTACGGCTAAAGAAATGGGGATAAAAACGGTAGCGGTTTATTCTACCGCCGATAAACATAGTCTTCATGTTTATTTTGCAGATGAAGCAGTCTGTATTGGTCCTGCTTCTCCATATCAATCGTATTTAAATGTTCCAAATTTAATATCTGCGGCAGAAATTACAAATGCAGATGCCATTCATCCTGGATATGGTTTTTTATCTGAAAATGCATATTTTTCATCTATGTGTAAAAAACATAGAATTAAGTTTATCGGTCCACTTCCAAATCATATTATTCAGATGGGAAATAAAATTTCAGCTAAAAAAACTATGAAAAAAGCTGGAATCTCGTGTCTTCCTGGATCAGATTTTTTTTTAAAATCTTCTTATAAGGAAATAGAAAGAATTGCAGAACAAATAGGATATCCTCTCATTATCAAAGCGGTTTCTGGAGGAGGTGGAAAAGGAATACGATCTGTTTTAGATAAAAAAGGATTAAAACGTTCTTGGGAAGAAGCAAAAAAAGAATCTTTTGCTTTTTTTGGAAAAAAAGATATGTATATAGAAAAATTAATTCTCAATCCAAGACATATAGAAATACAAATTATTAGTGATCAATATGGAAAAGCTTGTCATCTATCCGAAAGAGATTGTTCCATTCAAAGAAGAAATCAAAAACTGTTGGAAGAAGCCCCTTCTCCTTTTTTAACTTCTTCTTTGAGAAAAAAAATGGGAGAAGCAGCCATAAAAGCTGCTGAATTTATTCGTTATGAAGGAGTAGGAACGATAGAATTTTTAGTAGATAAAAATCGTAATTTTTATTTTATGGAAATGAATACTAGAATTCAAGTAGAACATCCTATTACAGAAGAAATAACTGGTTTAGACCTTATACAAGAACAAATTTTTTTAGCTAATGGAAAAAAACTTTCTGGAAAAAACTTTTATCCAAAAATGTATTCTATGGAATGTAGAATTAATGCAGAAGAACCTTCTCAAGATTTTCGTCCTATGCCTGGGAAAATTACTCAAATGCATTTACCAGGAGGAAAAGGGGTTCGTGTAGACACCCATGTTTATGCAGGATATAGAGTCCCACATTATTATGATTCTATGATTGCTAAAGTTATCACTACAGCAAAAAGTAGAAAAGAAACTATTGAAAAAATGCGTCGTTCATTAGATGAATTTGTAATAGAAGGGATTCGTACGACTATCCCTTTTCATAAACAGCTTATGCAAAATAATAACTTTTTGAAAGGAAATTATAATACAAATTTTTTAGATACACTTCATTTAGATTCAAATTTTTATAAAAATGAATCAAATCCGAATTATTGATTTTTTTCAGATAATTTTAAGAAATTAATCATTTCTTGAATATTTCCGTTCATGAATCCTACAAGATTATAAATGGATTTATGAATTCTATGATCCGTCACTCTTCCTTTAGGATAATTATAGGTTCGTATTTTTACGGATCTATCTCCTGTAGAAACTAAAGATTTTCTCTTAATAGATCGTTCTTTCAATCTTTTTTCCTTTTCATTTTGATAAATACGTGATCGTAAAACGTTCATAGCTTTTTCAAAATTTTTGTGTTGCGAACGTTCTTCTTGACATTCCACTGTGATTTTAGTTGGAATATGTGTTAATCGTACAGCTGATTCTGTTTTATTGACATGTTGTCCTCCAGATCCACTGGATCGAAATGTGTCTTTTTTTATATCCGATATATGAATTTTCATTTCTATATCTTTTATCTCAGGTAGAACTGCTACAGTGATAGCAGATGTGTGTACTCTACCTTGAGATTCTGTTTTTGGAATTCTTTGAACTCTGTGTACTCCAGATTCAAATTTTAAATTTCCATAAACTTCTTCTTTTCCACTGACATCTAAAATTATTTCTTTGTAACCTTGTATTCCTCCTTTTTGAGCATGGAGAATTTTATATTTCCAACCTACTTGTTTAAAATACATTATATACATTCGTAATATATCTTCTACAAAAAGACAAGCCTCATCACCTCCTGTTCCAGAACGTAATTCTACAATAGCGTTTCTATGATCGTCTTCTACTCTATTTTCTTTTCCTGTAGGAAAAAGAGAAAATAGTAGATTATCTGATTTTTTTTCAATATCAGACAGATCTTCTAAAATTTTATTTTTTTCCAAAAAAGCTATTTCTTTCATTTCTGGATCTGAATCATTTTTTAAAATAAAGTTAGCTTCTTGAAGAGCTGTTAACTTTTTTTTGTATTTTTCATAAATAGTTACTATTTTTTCTAAGTTTCGATACTTTTTTAATAATGTTTTATATTTTTTTTGATTAGATACAATATGAGGTTGTATAATGGAATTTGAAATTTTATGAAATTCTTTTTCAAGAATTTCAAATTTCTTAATTAATGAAATGTTTTTCATTTTTTTTAGTAAAAAGATTTGAAATATCTATTTCATCTGTCATCGTATTCTATTCATGGAATGGATTAATTTTATATCCTTTTTGATTTCTTGACTAGAAAGATATAAGAAACATATAGATAAAAATGTAAGAAAAAGATTAGTTGTTCTTGAAAACAGGAAATATTTATTTGATTGAAAACATGAAAAAATAAGAATCAATATAAAAGTAGTACTATTTAGAAGTATATTTAGACCATTGAAAAATATTTGTAATGGTTTTTTTTTAAAAAAAAGAAAACTTAAAACAGATAGAATTAAACATGTTATTATAAAAATTAAAATGAATTTATCTAATAAAAAAAAGGAATGCTGGATATTTTTTTTTGAATATGGATAAAAATGTAAAGAAATAGAAGAAACTAATATGGATATAAATAAATAAAAAGTTTGTATCCGATAGAACATAGGTAAAAAATATTTTCTAATTTATTCTCTAGAAGTTCAAATTAATTTGTATAATTGTTATACTGTCTTATTAAGCCAAGAGTGGCATAAATATAACCCAATTACTTTATGTTTGATATTACTGAATTAAAAAGTAAAAAACTTTTTGAATTACAGGAGATTGCTCGTTCTTCAGGATTAAAAAAATGCACACAATTACGAAAAAACGAACTCCTAGAAAAAATTATTTCCATTTTCAATAGTAATAATAAAAATACAACATCTACAAGAAATCCAAAGATAGAAAATTCTTTATTAAAAAAAGGATTTAAAGGTAGAAAAAATACGGAGTCAAAGACCACATTTTTAGAAAATATTAATGGGAAAAAAAAATTAACCAATCAAGAAAATTTCAAAAATTATTCAAAACCTTCAGAAGAAATTGGAAAATCCAAAAAAAAATATTTTCAAAATTGGAAAAAAAATGATAAATCAGAATTTTCTACTGGATCAGAAAGTGGATTTTCACAGAAAATTACTAATAAATATCGTACTCCTGAATATGAATTTGAGGGCATTATAATTAGTGAAGGGGTATTAGAAATTATGCCAGAAAATTATGGATTTTTAAGATCTTCTGATTTTAATTATTTATCATCTCCTGATGATATTTACGTTTCTCAATCTCAAATTAGACTTTTTGGAATGAAAACGGGAGACACTATAAGAGGAGAAGTTCGTCCACCCAAAGATGGAGAAAAATATTTTCCTTTGATTAAAATTCTTGAAATAAATGGGAGGCCTCCTTCTTTTGTCAGAGAAAGAGATTCTTTTGAACATTTGACTCCACTATTTCCAAATGAAAAATTCAAACTGGCTGAAAAAAATGCAACTCTTTCTACAAGGATAGTCGATCTTTTTACTCCTATAGGAAAAGGACAAAGAGGAATGATTGTGGCTCCTCCAAAAACAGGAAAAACTACTTTATTAAAAGAAATAGCTAATGCTATTGCAGCTAATCATCCAGAAGTCTATTTGATTATATTACTTATTGATGAACGTCCAGAGGAAGTAACGGATATGCAACGAAATGTTAAAGGAGAAGTGATCGCGTCTACTTTTGATGAACCTGCAGAAAGACATGTGAAAGTAGCTAATATTGTGTTGCAAAAAGCTAAGAGAATGGTAGAATGTTCTCATGATGTAGTTATTTTATTAGATTCTATAACACGTTTAGCTAGAGCTTATAACACTGTTGCTCCTGCATCTGGAAAAGTGTTATCAGGAGGAGTTGATGCAAATGCTCTGCATAGACCAAAAAGGTTTTTTGGAGCAGCAAGAAATATAGAAAATGGAGGTTCTTTATCTATTATTGCTACTGCTATGATCGATACAGGATCTAAAATGGATGAGGTTATTTTTGAAGAATTTAAAGGAACAGGAAATAAAGAACTTCAATTAGATAGAAAAATTGCAAACAAACGAATTTATCCGGCTATTGATTTGGTTTCTTCTAGTACTAGAAAAGATGATTTGTTATTAGATTCCAATACATTACAAAGAATGTGGATTTTACGAAAACATCTTTCCGATATGAATCCTGTAGAAGCTATGGAATTTTTAAGATCACGTATGGCTAGAACTCTAAATAATGAAGAATTTCTAATATCTATGAATGGATAAAATAAATTTTATCGATAATTTTGTTTTATAACTAAAAAACTTTATATTACGGGATTCGCGGGATGGAGCAGTTGGTAGCTCGTCGGGCTCATAACCCGAAGGTCATAGGTTCGAGTCCTATTCCCGCTATTTATTTCTTCTTCTAAAACAAAGAATTCTTGAGATTATTTTATGGTAATCTACTATCCTTTAGGAATTTTATTATTATTCTTTTTTGTTTTTTTCCTTTATTTTTTTAGAAAACTGGAAATTCTTTTAAGGGAGGAATCAAAAGATCAGCGAAATGAGTTAGCAAATACTTTGAAAGATTTCAAAGATGGTCTGATTCAATCTACAAGAGATTTTAAAAATTCTATTGAGGAAAAAATGAATCTCTCTTTTGAGAATCAATCTCATAAATTAAATGCGGTTCATATAGAACAAGAAAAATTAGTTAAATTAACAGAAAAGAAATTAGAAGATATCAGAGAAAGTGTAAATGAAAAACTTCAAAAATCCTTGAATTTACATTTGGGAAAATCTTTTGAATTTATTGGAAATCAATTGTTATTCTTACAGAATGGATTGGGAGATATGAAAATTTTAGCACAAGATGTGAATGCATTAAAAAGAACTTTAAATCATGTAAAAGTATGTGGAAGTTTCAGTGAAATGCAACTTTCTATGCTTTTACAACAAATTTTGGCTCCAGAACAATACGCCTGCAATGTCATTACTAAAACTAGTACAAATTATGTAGTAGAATTTGCTATTAAACTTCCAGGGCTGGGAGATGGAAATATTATATGGTTACCAATTGATGTAAAATTTCCAAAGGAAACTTATGAAAAAATACAAATTGCCTATAGTCTCGGAGAGAAGAAAAAATTAGAAATGGCTAAAAAAAATATGGAATCTGTTCTTAAAAAAATGTCCAAAGACATTAAGGAAAAATACATAGATCCTCCACATACTACTGATTTTGCTATTCTTTTTTTACCTTTTGAAGGTATATATGCAGAAATTGTAAGAAATTCAAGTTTATTAGAAGAATTGCAAAGAAAGTACAAAATAGTAATTGCAGGACCATCTACATTTGCAGCTATGTTAAATAGTTTGCAAATAGGTTTTCGAACATTAGCCATTCAAAAAAGAAGTTCTGAAGTGTGGAGTATTCTAGAAACTGTAAAAAAGGAGTTTACAAAATTTGGATTTTTACTTCATCAAGCACAAGATAAATTACAAGCAGCTTCTAAAGATATAGATATGGTAATGGGAGTCAGGAAAAACTTACTTGAAAAAAAATTAAGAGATATAGAGAACTCTTAAAAAAAACTACTGCGGAGAGAAAGGGATTCGAACCCTTGACACACTTCTGTGAACACGCTTTCCAAACGTGCGCCTTAATCCTCTCGGCCATCTCTCCAAAATAACATGAAAGTAAGACTATAAGCCGGATTCTGTTTAATCTCTATCATTTATCTAGGATAGTAGTTGCCCACTATCTCTATCTGCCGACCCCCCGGTATAAATCGAGCCAATTATCCGGTATACATGGCATTTCACCGTACAGAGTTTACATGATTTCACTACAGCTTTCCTGTACTTTCTTTCTGTTGCACTATTCCTCACCTTTCGGTGGATGGGTATTACCCATTGTACTGCTCTATGGTGTCCGGACTTTCCTCATTCTTTCAAAAAAAAATGCGATAGGACATCTTACTTTCATGTTTGGACTATATTAGAATATATATTTTTTATATCTTCATATTTTTCAATTTCTTTCATGAAATTTAATATTCTTTCTTCCTCCTTTTCTGAAATATGTTTTGGGTGTTTTGCTATACGTTTGACTATCGATTGATGGGGGATATTCAATTTGTCTAAATAATTTTTCATAGTCCCAAAATATTCAAAATCTGTGTATATGTAAACTATTTTTTCATCTTTTAGAAGATCCTTTGCTCCAAAATCTATAATCATAAGTTCAAAATCTTCCATAGAGTTAGGTATATTTTTTTCTCTTATTGAAAAAATTCCTATGCGATTAAACAAATGAACCAATTCTCCGTTATGACATAATCTTCCTCCTTTTTTTTTAAAAAAAATTCTTATGTCAGAAGTAGTTCTAATATGATTGTCTGTCATACATTCTATAATCATGCTAATTCCGTAAATTTGTCCTTCTAAATTTAAATTTTTAAAATGATTCGTATTAGCTTGTGAAGCTTTTTGTATAGCTCTTTCTATAGTATTTTTAGGAATATTAACGGATTTTGCATTGAGTAGAGCGTTTTTTAAACGAAACGAAGTTTTATTTAAACCTGATTCTTTAACTGCAATAGAAATTTCTTTAATGATTTTAGAAAACTTTTTAGATTTTCTAAAATCTTGATTAGATTTTCTATGTTGTATATTAGCCCATTTGCTGTGTCCTGACATGGAAAATAAGTTAGGTTGTGATTTTTTGGTATATTTGACCTATATTAGCTAATTTTGGAGACTAAAGTTAGTCAAAAAAATAATTATGTCAAAAGTTTGTGAACTTACAGGAAAGAGAGCTATGATCGGGAATAAAGTATCTCATGCTAATAACAAAAATAAACGTCGTTTCAACATAAATCTATGTAAAAAACGTTTTTTTTTAACAAAAGAAAAAAAATGGATTACCTTAAAAATTTGTACTTCTGCTATTAAACTTATTAATAAAATAGGAATCGAAAAAGCATTAAAACGTTTCAAATATAAATATTAATGGGAAAAAAAGGAAATCGGATTCAAATAATCTTGGAATGTAGTGAACAGAAAAAAAGTGGGATTGGTGGGGTTTCTAGATATGTGACTACTAAGAATAAAAGAAATACTCCTAAAAGAATAGAATTAAAGAAATATAATTCTATACTGAGGAAATATACTCTTCATAAAGAAATTAAATAAATATGTCTAAAAAAATTACAGAAAAGAAAAAGAAAAAAATTTCCCAAAAAATGATTTTGGCTATTAGAATAATTAAATCAAAAAAATCTGGTTCTTATACTTTTGAAGATAAAATGTTAACTGATAACGAGGTCAAGAATTTTTTTAAAAAAAATAACTAATTTCGAAATAAATCACAGATATCATGTTTTTTATAAAAAACAAAGAAACATTTGATCGTGAATTGAAAAAAACTAGGGAATCCTTCTTTTCTAGAATAAAGAGTCTTTTTTTTCGAAAATCAAAATTAGATACAGATTTTATTGATCATATAGAAGAAGTCTTGTTATCTTCAGATATAGGAACAAAAACTACTATCAAGATTATTCATAATCTTGAAAAAAGAATTCAAAAGGAAAAGTATGGGGGGAAGATTCAAGAATTATATCAACTTCTTAAAGAAGAAATTGAATCTCTATTTAAGAATATTAAAAATGAATGTTTAGAAAAAAAAATAGAAGAAGAAAGAAAACCATACGTAATTATGATGGTCGGAGTAAATGGAGTTGGAAAGACTACTACAATTGGTAAATTGGCTTTTTTTCTAAAAAAAAAAGGATTTAATTTGATTATAGGAGCTGCGGACACATTTCGTGCAGCAGCTATAAATCAACTTGAAATCTGGTCAGATACAGCTAATGTTCCACTAATAAAACAACATATGTATGCGGATCCTGCGTCTGTCGCATACGATACTTTACAATCTGCTAAATCTAAAAAGATGGATGTAGTATTGATTGATACAGCCGGTAGATTGCAAAATCGAATTGGTCTTATGGAAGAACTGGCTAAAATAAGTAGAGTAATGAAAAAAGTTATCGCTAAAGCTCCTCATGAAATCATGCTTGTTCTGGATGCTTCTACAGGACAAAATGCTTTTGAACAAGTAAAAAAATTTATTTCTTTTGTAAAAATTTCTTCCATAATATTAACTAAATTAGAAGGAACAGCTAAAGGTGGCGTAGTTATAGGAATAATGGATCAGTTTCAAGTTCCTATTAAGTATATTGGAATAGGAGAAAAAATACAAGATTTAAAAGAATTTAATGGAAAAAAGTTTATTGATTCTTTTTTTCTTCCAGAACCAGAAATACCAATATAGGACTGACATAATGTCTTTTTCATTTGAAATGGTATAATCTTTGTAATTTTTCTTTATTATTTACATACATAAAAAACCTAGAATTTTTATGGAAAAGGATAAGATTAGTGTTACTTCAGATAATATTTTTCCTATCATTAAAAGATTTCTTTATTCAGATCAAGAAGTTTTTTTAAGAGAATTAGTATCCAATGCAACGGATGCTATTCTTAAATTAAGAACTATAGAAAAATTAGGAAAAATAGAAGAAATTCTTGATGATTTAAAAATCAAAGTAAAAATTGATAAAAAAAATCAAACGATTCATATCATTGATAATGGGATTGGAATGACGAAAGAAGAAGTAGAAAAATATATCAATCAAATCGCTTTTTCTGGTGCGGAAGAATTCATTCAGAAATATAAAAATTCTGCATCTTTTTCTATTATTGGACATTTTGGATTAGGTTTTTATTCTTCTTTTATGGTAGCTCGTAAAGTAGTTATTTACACTCAATCTTATGAAAAAAATTCCCCCTCTATTTTTTGGTCTTGCGAAGGGACTCCAACATTCAGGATGAATGAAATAGAAAAAAGAGATAGAGGAACGGAAATAGTTCTTTTTCTTAATGAAGAAAGCAGAGAATTTTTAGAATATGATCGTATCTTAAAATTGCTTCAAAAATATTGTAAATTTACGCCTATAATTATCTATCTATCTTCAACAGAAAAGGAGAAAGAGATATTCATTAATAATACTACTCCTGCTTGGAAAAAAAATCCTACCCTTTTAAAGGACAAAGACTATCTAGATTTTTATCATGAACTATATCCAAATCAATTAGAAAATGCTTTATTTTGGATTCATTTAAACATAGATCATCCTTTTCGTTTAACAGGAATTTTATATTTTCCAAAAATAGAAAATAAAATTGACTTTCAGAAAGATAGAATACATTTATACAAAAATCAAGTTTATATTACGGATAACTTAGAGGGAGTGGTTCCAGATTTTCTCAGTTTATTAAAAGGAGTGATTGATTCTCCTGACATTCCTCTTAATGTATCACGTTCTCATCTTCAATCAGATCCATCTGTAAAAAATATATCAAAATATATTACAAGAAAGGTCTCGAATAAACTAGATTCTCTGTTTAGAACAGATAGGGAAAACTTTCAAAAAAAGTGGGAATATATAAAACTCATCGTAGAATATGGAATGATTAGTACAAAAAACTTTTTTGAAAAAGCCAAAAAGTTCTTTATTTTTTCTACTATAAATGGAATGTTTTTTACTTTGGAAGAATTCAAAGAAAAAATAAAAAACTTTCAAAAAAACAAAGATGGAAAAATTGTTTTTCTCTATACTTCAGACAAAGAAAAACAATATAGTTATATTCAAAACGCGGAAGATAGATCTTATGAAGTTTTAATTTTGAATAGTCCACTTACAGTCCATTTGATCCAAAAACTAGAAATGGATGATCCAGATATTTCTTTTGTTCGTATAGATTCAGATCCTATTGATAAATTAATTCACAAAGAAGAAAAGTATTCTTCAGAAATTTCTGAAAAAGAGAAAGAAGATTTAAAAAATCTTATCAACACTCATTTGATGAAAGAATATAAATTTTCCGTAAAGTTGGAAAATTTATCAAAAAAAGACTCTCCTTTTTTAATTATCATTCCAGAATTTTTACGAAGGATGAAAGAAATGAATACTCTAGGAAGAAAAATTGTGGAAAACGATCAAGATAAATTTTATCAATTAATTGTTAACACAAATCATCTTTTAATAAAAAAAATATTAAAGGAACCAAAAGATGAGAATAAAAAAATCCTCATTCAAGAGGTTTTTAATTTAACTCTTTTATCCAAAAATTTGTTGCAGGGGAAAAATTTAACTCTTTTTATTTCAAAAAAATTAGAAGATCTTTCTAAATAATTATTTATTAAATTTCCGTAATTTAACACCTGTTAATATTTTTTTTGTATATAAGGGAAAATTAGAATTCTGTATCCAACCATAATAATTTGGATCTTTTTCGAAAATTTCATAAACTTTTTCTCCTTTATATTTTCCAAAATTAAATATTTCATTTCCTTCTTCATCTATCTTTATAAAACCAGCAAGGTCCGCTAAATTTTTTTGGTGGGAAAATTGATTTAAACTTTTTACATCTTGTTTTAGATCTTGATATTTTTCTAGTTGTGCTAGCAATATTTCGTATGTAGCCAATGTATCGGCTTTGGAACTATGAGCTTTTATAAGGTTTTTTTTACAATAATATTTATAAGCCGCTGAAAGAGTTCGAGGTTCCATTTTATGAAAAATGACTTGAACATCTATTGTTTTATGTTTTTTGATATCGAAAGATATTCCAGCACGTAGCATTTCTTCCACTAAAATAGGAATATCAAATCTATTAGAATTATATCCCGCTAAGTCCGTATTTTCAATCATTCTAAAAATCTGAATGGCTACATCTTTAAATGGTAATTTTCCTGCAACATCTTCATCTTTAATTCCATGAATAGCTGTAGATTTTGGTGGAATAGGTATTTCAGGAAAAACAAGCCAGGTTTTATCTTCCTGATTTCCATTTGGAAATATTTTCAATATAGATATTTCTATGATTCTATCTTTTCCAATATTGACTCCTGTAGCTTCTATATCGAAGAAGCATATAGGACGATATAGTCGTAGTTTCATGTGTTAATGTGAATTTTTTCTAAATCTATGAAAATAAATTGAAGTTATAATGTAAAAAATGATAATACATGGTAACGCTATTAAGTGTAAAATTAATAAAAGAAATATACTAATCAATAAAAATAAATAACGTATTTTATTTTTTTTCCAAGAAATACCTTCAAAAACCAAGGGAAGCATTTTTATTCTAGATATGAGAAAGTAACAAGAAAAGAAAATCGTAAAAAGCATTTTTATAGGAGATAAAACAAGAAAATCTGTATTTCTACTTTTTAGAATAGATAAAGAAGTAAAAAACAAAGCATTTACTGGAGTAGTTAATCCAAAATTTTTTCTAGAAGAGTTGTGTATATTAAACTCCGCTAAACGCCATGCAGAAAATATAGCAATTAGAAAAGCTGACCATTCAATGAATGGAATTTTTTGGTGTTTTTCTATATTTTTCAATATCATAAAAACAATAATAGATGGAACTAAACCAAAAGATATCATATCTGCTAAAGAGTCTAATTCTTTACCTAATTTACTTTCATTTTTCATGAATCTAGAAAGAAATCCATCTAGAAAATCAAAAGTCAATGAAAATATGGTGCAAATAGCAGAAGATTCAAAACATTTTGATTGTAAAAAAGTTATAGAAATGCATCCAAAAAGGAGATTTAATAAAGTAAAGATATTTGGAATCGCATTTCTTATTTTTTTCATTTAATTATGAACTCTTATGATCGTAAAAATAAAAAAATTTTTTTTATGATTAATTTTTTTTACGAGATTTCTAACTTTTCTATTACAAATAAATCTCTTTTTATTCAAACTATTTATCTTATATTAAAAAATGAAGGAAAAGAAATTGGAAATATTAATTATATTTTTTGTAATGATCATTATCTTTTAAATTTAAATAAAAAATATCTACAAAAAGATTTTTATACAGATGTCATCGCTTTTGCTTATTCTTCTACTCCTCCTTCTCATAAGATATCCGGAGATGTTTTTATTAGCATAGATCGTGTTTTAGAGAATTCTAAACAATGGAATCAATTTTTTCAAGTTGAATTAAAAAGAGTTATGATACATGCAATATTGCATTTTTTGGGATATGAGGATCAAATCAATGAAAAACTTATGAAGAAAAAAGAGGAGTTTTATTTAATTTTATTTCAATTTTGAAAAAATCATGTGTTTATTTTCAAGTGTTTATGATGTAATTGTGGTTGGAGGCGGTCATGCTGGGGCAGAAGCTGCATCTGCTTCTGCTAATATGGGATCCAAAACTTTACTAATCACTACAAATTTACAAACAATCGGTCAAATGTCTTGTAATCCAGCTATAGGAGGAATAGCAAAAGGACAGATTGTAAGAGAAATAGATGCTTTAGGAGGTTTTTCCGGAATAATTACAGATTATAGTATGATACAATTTAGAATGTTAAATAAATCTAAGGGGCCTGCTATGTGGAGTCCAAGAGCTCAATGTGATAGAAAATTATTTTCTAATCATTGGAGATCTTTTCTAGAAAAAAATTCAAAATTAGATCTATACCAAGATACAGTGATTTCTTTAATTGTAAAAAAGGAAAAAGTAAAAGGAGTTATAACTTCTTTTGGAATCAAAATTAAGGGAAAATCGGTTATTCTTACAAATGGAACATTTTTAAATGGAAAAATTCATATTGGAAAAAAAATCGTTAGTGGAGGAAGGATAGCGGAACAAGAAGTTAAAGGGATCACGGAGCAATTAAAAAGTTTAGGATTTCGATATGGAAGAATGAAAACAGGAACATCTCCAAGAGTAGATGGACGTTTTTTAAACTACCATGAAATGGAATCTCAAGAAGGAGATTTAAATCCTAAGAAATTTTCTTTTTCAAAGACTATAAAATTAAAAAAACAACGTAAATGCCATATTACATTTACCAATAAAAAAGTTCATGATTTAATTCGTAAAAATTTAAAATTTTCTCCAATTTTTACAGGATCTATTCAAGGTGTTAGTCCTCGATATTGTCCTTCTATTGAAGAAAAGATTTATAGATTTCCAGATAAAGAAGAACACCATATTTTTGTAGAACCAGAAGGTTGGAATACTGTAGAAGTCTATATAAATGGATTTTCCACTTCTTTACCAGAAAAAATCCAATATCAAGCTTTGAGAAACATTTCAGGATTTGAAAAAGCCAAAATGTTAAGACCTGGATATGCAATTGAATATGATTATTTTCCTCCTATACAATTAAAATTTACTTTAGAAAGTAAGTTGATTGGTAATCTTTTTTTTGCTGGACAAATTAATGGAACAACGGGATATGAAGAAGCTGCCGCACAAGGTTTAATTGCAGGAATTAATGCTCATTTAAAAATTCATCAAAAGGAACCTTTTATTCTTAAAAGAAGTCAAGCTTATATAGGGGTTTTAATAGATGATTTGATCACAAAAGGAACAGAAGAACCCTATAGAATGTTTACTTCAAGAGCTGAGTATAGAATGTTATTACGTCAAGATAATGCAGACGAAAGATTAACCAAAATGGGATATGAAATTGGGCTCAATTCATATGAAAAAATGAAAGCAGTAGATAAAAAAAAATCTCAGATAGAAAAATGTCTTTCTTTTTTTCAAAAGGAGAATTTAAAACCAAAAATTATCAATCCTATTTTGATTGAAAAAAAATCTCCAATCATATTTCATGAAAAAAAAATAGATAGGATTCTATCCCGTTCTGAAATTGAGATCCACGATATTATTTCTATTCCATTTTTAAAAAAAAATATAGAAAAAAATAATTTTTCTCAAGAAATTTTGGAGATAGTATCTATTCAGATTAAATATAGGGGATATCTTGATAGAGAGAAAGAAAATGCAAAAAAATTGTTAAAACTTGAAAATCTTAAAATTCCCGAAAATTTTGATTATGGAAAAATCCCATCTCTTTCTCTAGAGGGTAGAGAAAAATTAGCTTATCATCGTCCAAATTCTTTAGCACAAGCGTCAAGAATTAGCGGAGTTTCTCCTTCAGATTTAAGTATTTTGTTAGTGTATATGGGACGTTAAAAAAAATTAACGTCAATTTTTTTTTATGACAAATAAATCCTCATCTTCTTTTTTCATGTAGAATTTTTCTCTAGCTAATTTTTCCAGATATTTAGAATCTGTTTTTAATTTTTTTAAATGATTTCCTTCCAAAAAAATTTTTCTCTTTAAAGAATCTCTATCTGAGATCATTTTATTTATATTTTTTTTAAATTTCCAGTGCAAAACCAAAGAATTTGTATCAAAAAAAAACATCCATATAGAAAAAAATAGACTGATCCAAAAATATTTATTCTTAAATATTTTTTTTTCATAAAAAGCTATTCTATTTTCTATTTTTTTTTTCAATTTTTTTTATAATGTTAATTCCTACTACACTGATAAGCCAATATATACTAAAAAAAGATAAAAAAATGACACACCAAAATCCAGAGATGGCTATGAGTAGGAAAAGTAAAAATCCTATAAATTTAATTATCATACATGATCAAAGTTGATAAAATTTAATAAAAAATTAGAATTTTTTTTATATAAAGTTTATTAATTTCGTAAAAAAAAAAATAGGAAAATGATTTTTAGAACAGAAAGAGATACATTGGGAGTAGTTCAAGTTCCTGTGGATAAGTATTGGGGAGCACAAACAGAAAGATCAAGAAATAATTTTAAAATTGGACCGGAAGGATCTATGCCTATGGAAATTATTTACGCTTTTTCTATTTTAAAAAAAGCGGCTGCACATACTAATTTTGAATTAGGTATTTTGTCAAAAAAGAAAAAAGACTTGATCTCTTTGGTTTGTGAAGAAATCTTAGAAGGAAAATTAGATGATCAATTTCCTTTGGTGATATGGCAAACTGGATCTGGGACGCATTCTAATATGAATGTAAATGAAGTGATATCTAATAGATCTAAAGTTTTAATTGAGGAAAAGCTTGGAAAGAGTAAGTCTTTTATTATACATCCTAATGATGATGTTAATAAGTCTCAATCATCTAATGATACTTATTCGACCGCTATGCATATTGCTTCTTATAAGAAATTGGTAGAACAAACCATTCCATCTCTGGAAAAATTGCGTAACACATTAGAAAAAAAAAGTCATTCATTCAAAAATGTGATTAAAATAGGAAGAACTCATCTTATGGATGCCGTTCCTATAACTTTAGGACAAGAATTTTCCGGTTATGTTTCTCAAATGAATCACGGGTTAAATTCTCTTAAAAAAACTTTAGATCATCTTTCTGAATTATCTATTGGAGGAACAGCTGTAGGAACTGGATTAAATTCACCTAAAGGATATGATTTTAAAGTTATTGACTATATTTGTCAATATACTGGACTTCCATTTAAAGTGGCAGATAACAAATTCGAATCTATAGCCTCTCATGATGCCATAGTAGAATCTCATGCTTCTCTAAAACAAATAGCTGTTTCTTTAATGAAAATATCAAATGATATCCGTTTTCTAGCTTCTGGACCTCGTTCCGGAATAGGAGAAATTTTCATTCCTGAAAATGAACCTGGATCTTCTATTATGCCTGGAAAAATAAACCCTACACAATGTGAAGCTCTTATGATGGTTTGCACACAAATCATAGGGAACGATATGGCTATTTCTATAGCAGGGGCCTCAGGAAATTATGAACTCAATGTTTCTAAACCCTTAATGGCATATAATTTTTTACAGTCTGCACAGCTCTTGTCAGATGCTAGCATTTCTTTTTCCAATCTTTGTGTTCAAGGAATTACTCCAAATCATGCAAGGATTCAAGAACTACTAGAGAGATCTTTAATGCTAGTGACGGTACTTAACACAAGCATAGGATACGAAAAATCTGCAAAAATTGCAAAATGTGCATATATGAATAATACGACTTTAAAAGAAGAAGCTATTAGGTTAGGATATTTAACCGTAGAGGAATTTGATAAATTAGTCAAACCGGATAAAATGATTTAATTAAAAAAAAGTTCTTGTACATTTATATTAATAATATCAGCTATTTTTTCCTCTGGAATAGAATAAATTTGAGAAAGTTTTTTTAAAACTATTTTTATATAAATGGGTTCATTTCTTTTTCCTCTAAATGGAACGGGAGATAAATATGGAGAATCTGTTTCTAATACGATATTTTTTAAACTAATTTTATGTAAAAAGTGACTGAGATTGTTTTTTTTAAAAGTGATAATCCCTCCAATGCCTAGTTTTAATCCAAAATCAATAATTTTTTTTGCTTGTTCTAAAGTTCCGGAAAAACAATGAAAAATTCCTTTTGTAGTAGAATAGTATTCTTTTAGAATATTAAAAACTTGATCAAAAGCTTTTCTACAATGAATAATTATGGGTAAATTTTTCATTTTTGCCCATTTTATTTGAGTTTGAAAAGCATATTCTTGTTCCAGAACAAATTTTTTTTCTAAGTGAAAATCTATCCCAACTTCCCCTAAAGAAATGAAAGAATGTAGATCTAACCATTTTTTGATATTATTTAATTCTTGTTCTAAATTTTCTGGATGTACCTTGTTAGGATGCAATCCAATCATGGAAAAACATCTTTTCGGATATTTTTTTTCCAATTTTAATATTCTAGGAATAGTTGAGCTATCTATAGAAGGAAGAAAAAATCTATCTATTCCATTAGATATCGCTTTTTGTATGATTACATCTCTATCTACATCAAATTGTTGCATGTATAGATGAGTATGAGTGTCCGTGATTTTCATTATAAAACGTTATTAATTTTTGTTCAAATTAAAAATTTATTAGGAATATGAAGGCTTATATATTTCCAGGTCAAGGATCCCAATTTTTGGGAATGGGAAAAAATTTATACAAAACTTCTAGTTTAGCAAAAAAATTGTTTCAACTATCCAACGACGTTTTGGGATTTAACATAACAAACATCATGTTCGATGGTTCTAGCATGAAAATTATAAAAAAAACTAAGTATACACAATTGGCTATTTATATTTATTCAGTAATACAAGCAAAAATATTAAATGATTTTTATCCGGATATGGTAGCTGGACATTCTCTTGGAGAATTTTCTGCTTTAACTGCCATTGATGTATTTTCTTTTGAGGATGGATTAAAATTAGTAGAAAAAAGAGCTAGTCTAATGCAAGAAATATGTGAGTCTATATATGGAGGGATGGCAGTTGTGTTTGGATTAGAAGATGAAATCATAGAAAATGTTTGTAAAAAAGATCCTGGAATTATTGTTCCAGCTAATTATAATAGTCATGGACAATTAGTAATTTCAGGAGAAGAAAAAGCTTTGAAAAGAGTTTGTAGTTCTTTAGAAAAAATTGGGGCTAAAAAAATTTTAAAACTTCCCGTTCATGGAGCATTTCATTCTCCTATTATGGAACCAGCTAAAAAAAGATTAAAAATCTTTCTAGAAAGAATTACTTTTAAAGATTCTACATGTCCAATATATCAAAATGTAACCGCTAAATCAGTGAGTAATTCTGATGAAATAAAAAAAAATCTTATCGAACAATTAACTTCTCCTGTTAAATGGAAACAATCAATAGAAAATATGATAAAAAAAGGGGCGATTTCATTTATTGAAGTAGGACCAGGAAACGTTTTACAAGGAATAATAAAGAAAATTATAAAAAAGAATAATTAAAAATATGAAATTAAAAGATTTACATTTTTTTTATTATTATAGTCATGGAAAATTGTTATTAACAGGAGAGTATTTAATTTTGCATGGAGCTTTTGGTTTAGCTTTACCCACAATTAAAGGACAATCATTTACCATTTTTTATTATAAAAATGACTCTCCCTGTTTTTCTACTTTATCTTCTGAATTTTTACAATGGAAGAGTTTTGATGAAAAAGATCAACTTTGGTTTGAGGGAATCTTTCAACTTCCTTCTTTAGATATCTGTTATGAAACAGAAAAAAAAACTGCTTTTCGATTAAGAAATTTATTGCTAAAATCTAGAGAAATTCAAAAAAATTTTCTTTCCAATACATTTGGAATATATGTAAAAACGAAATTAGAATTTTCTAGAAATTGGGGATTAGGAAGTAGTTCTACTTTGATTAGTAATATAGCCAAATGGTCCAGAGTAAAACCTCATTTATTATTAGAAAAAAATTTTCCAGGAAGTGGATATGATATTGCTTGTGGATATTATTCGAAACCTATAATTTTTAGAAGATTAAAAAATAAAGGACCTCATGTTATTCCTATAGATTTTAATCCCCCATTTAAAGAACAACTTTTTTTTTTATATCTAAATAAGAAACAGAATACTTGTGAAAGTATCCGATTTTTTCTAAAAAAAAAAAAAGATTTAAAGATCTTTAGTAAAAGAATGGATTTCATATCTTCTATTACCAAAAAAATTCCTTTTTGTAAAACTTTAAAAGAATTTGAGGAACTTTTGTTGAAACATGAAAAGATTATATCCGACATATTAGATATTCCTACTATAAAAGAAACATATTTTCCAGATTATTTAGGTTTGGTAAAAAGTTTAGGAGCTTGGGGAGGGGATTTTATTTTAATCAGTTATAGAGATGGAATGAGAAAATATTTTTCAAAAAAAGGATTTCATACCCTTATTTCATTTGATGACATGATTATATGATAATAGGAGAGTGAAAAAAAAACATCACAATGTGCGGGCGAAGGGATTCGAACCCTTATGCCTGATAGGCATCAGATCCTAAGTCTGACGTGTCTGCCAATTCCACCACGCCCACATTAATAAATTTAAGAAATTAATTTCTTTTAAAAGAAGAGGAAACTACTTCTTTATTTTTATTGAAAATTTTATATTCCGTGTATTTAAAAGAATCTCTAGGAATAATTTTAATCCATTTTTTATATTTAAAAAGCCATTTATGTTGAATAGAAGGAAATCCTTTTTTCAGATAAGCCGCTACAAAAGTATGTATATGCAATTGTATTCCTTTATGAAATTTATCTTTTACAAGAGTCTCTAGAATAAATTCTAAATGATGAATATAAACTATAGGAGATTCTTTAAATTTTTTATCATGATGATTAGCTTTTAATTCAGGTCTTACTCTATGACGGGTAAATTGAACTAAACCAAATTCATTTGGAGGTAAAATTTGGTGTTTGGCTCTATCATTTTTCATTTTTTCTTTCAAATGTTCATATAATTTTTTTCTTTGATAGGGCTCAGACATATCTATAAAATCTACTATAATTATTCCTCCCATATCCCTTAACCTCAGTTGTCTAGCAATTTCTGTTGCAGCTAAAAGATTGACTTTTAACATAGTATCTATTCTTTCTGATTCTGTACAATATTTTTTAATGTGATTAATCATCCCACTATTCACATCTATAACATGTAAAGCTTCAGTATGTTCAATAACAAGATAAGCTCCATTTGCAAGAGGAACATTTTTTCCCAAAAAATTTTTTATCTGTTTCTCAATCCCATATTTTTCAAATATGGGAATATCTCCTTTATAATGTTTAATAATGCTGGTTTTTTCTGGGGCAATTAAAGATAAATAAGAACGAATTTCCTGGCAAAGAAACCTATTGTTACAATAAATAGATTTAAAATCATTATTGAATGTATCTCTTAATAAACAAGAAGTTTTACTACTTTCGCTTAAAACCCTAACTGGAGGTAATTTGATTAAATTACTTAATATAATTTTCCATTTTTTTATTAAAAAGAATAGTTCTTTTTTGAAAACTTGTTCTTTTTTGGAAGAAGCCGCCGTTCGAATAAGAATTCCAAATTCTTTTGGTTGTATTTTCTTTATACAAGAAATTAATCGACTTTTTTCTTTCGTGTTTTTAATTTTTTTAGAAATAGAAATCTTTTCTGAAAAAGGAATTAACACTAAATTTCTTCCAGGAATACATAACTTGGCAGTTAATTTTGGTCCTTTATTGGAAATGGGTTCTTTCGAAATTTGAACCAGAATTTTTTGTCCAGGATATAAAATTTTTTCTATGGAACTCCTATTCTCTTTTTTTATCAAAAAAGAATTTTTTTTTTGAATGATCAGACTTAACATTTTTTCTATTTGAAATCCAAGATCATTATAATGCAAAAAAGCTCCTTTTGAATATCCTATATCAATGATAGCCGCATTTAATCCATATGAAATCTTTTTTACTACACCTAAATATATATCCCCTACAGAGAACTTTTTATTGAAAACTTCTCGATGAAGTTCTAACAATTTCCCTTCTTCTAAAAGGGCTATTTTTACTTCTTGTTCTTCTGCATTTATAACTAACTCTTTATTCATACACATCATACACAAAAACAAGGAAAAAAAGTTTTAAAAATTATAAAAGATGAACTTTTGATAAAAATTTTTATTTTTTCTTTTTATGTCTATTCTTCCTATTTCTTTTTTTTCTTTTATGGGTAGAAATTTTACGTCTTTTTCTTTTTTTTCCGTTTGGCATAATTTTAAATCGTTGTTTATCACCTACATATTATTTTTTAATAGGAACGTTTTTTTTGACTAACTCGGTAAATGCTTTTGCAGGTTTAAATGCTGGTATATTATGCGCAGGAATGACAATAGACATATCTTTGGATATATGACGTCCAAGTTTTTTCGCTCTGTATTTAATAATAAAGGATCCAAATCCTCGTAAATAAACATTTTCTCCAGATTTTAGGCTTTGTTTTATTTTTTTCATAAACGTTTCTATCACCTTTTGCGTGTCAATTCTCTCAGATCCCGTTTCGGATATGATTTCTGTTATTATATCTGCTTTTGTCATGTTGAATCATTATAAATCGAATAACAAAATTCGGTTTCCTAAATATACCAATTTTTTATAAAATTGCTCTAAAATTAACATAGATATGAATTTTTCTAAAAAAATAATAAACTGGTATAAAAACAATTATCGAAAACTTCCTTGGAGAGAAACTAAAAATCCATACTATGTATTAGTTTCTGAATTTATGCTGCAACAAACAAGAGTATCAAAAACTATAAAATATTATTTAGATTTTGTCAAAAAATTTCCAAATATAGAAAAATTAGCCTATGCAGAAGAAAAAGAAGTCTTGAAAGAATGGGAAGGATTAGGTTATTATACAAGAGCTCGCTATTTACATTTGTTTGCTAAAAAATTGGTAAAAGAAAAACCAAGTGGATTTTTTCCAAAAACATATAAAGAATTAATCAAATATAAAGGAATAGGTCCATATACAGGAGCAGCTGTAGCCTCTATATGTTTCGATGAAGTGATTCCTGCTTTGGATGGAAATGCTTATAGAGTATTTTCTAGATATTTAGGAATTTACCATAAGATCACATCTGCTAGAGCAAAAAATATATTTAGATTTTTCATTTTAAAAATAATGGATCATCACTATCCAGGAATTTTTAATCAAGCTGTTATGGATTTAGGCTCTACTTTATGCACTCCAAGAAAAGCTAAATGTTTTTACTGTCCAGTAAAATCTTCTTGTTTTGCATTGAAAAATGGAACGGTCTATGATCTTCCTGTTAAAAACATAATAAAAAAATCTGTTTCTCATAGATTTTTTTATTATGTTTTTATATGGGATAAAAAGAAGCATCTCTGTATTCAGAAAAGAAATCACCCAGACATATGGAAAGGGTTGTATGATTTTCCGTTAATAGAATCAGAAAAAAATCTTTCCATTCACGAAATCAAAGATAAGATTTGGACGAGGTTTAGGATAATTTCTGATTCTATTATTTATAAAGTAATACATAAGTTAACTCATCAGACATTATCCATTCAATTTTTAAATTGTAAAATCATACAAAATATTCAAAAAGAAAAATATTTTGATAATTTTTTTTTCATTCCACACGAAAAAATTGTTGAATATCCTTTTCCTCGTCCAATTACCTTGTTTTTAAAACATGAAAAAATGATTTAGTTTTGTTTTCATCAAAATTAAATCTCTTGGAAAAAAAATCTTCTACGAGCATTTTTTTAGAAAGCACTCTATATTTTCAAATATTTCTATTTGTGTTAATAATCATCTTACTATTATTTTCTGCACTTATATCTGGATCAGAAACTGCTTTTTTTTGTCTTGAAAAAAAAACTATTGATAGAGAAAGAAAAAAAAATCCATCTAGAGGAGATAGAGTGTTAAATGTTCTTAAGAATAGAAAAAAACTTTTAGCTACGATATTGATATTCAATAATTTTTCTAATATAGGAATTGTTATATTAAGCTCATATTTAATCACAAAATCTTTGAAAAAAAGTTTTTCAATTCCTATAAATTTTCTTTTAGAAGTGGTTTTTTTAACTTTTATTTTACTTTTATTTGGAGAAATAATTCCAAAAATATATGCTCGAAAAAATAATTTTCGTTTTGCTCTCTTCATGTCAAAAACCTTGATGTTTCTCGGAAAAATTCTAGATCCTTTTAGTAAAATTATGATCCTCATTTCTAAACTGATAGAAAAAAAAATGAGAAAGAAAAAGAATAGAATATCTGTGGATCAACTTTCAAAAGCCTTAAAAATCGCATCTTCTCATAAAAAAAATGTTAAAGAATGTCTCTTTTTGCAAAGAATTGTGAATTTTGGAAATACAGAAATACATCAAATCATGACTCCAAGGATAGATATGTTCGCTTTGAACAGGAATACTCTGTTTTTTCACGTTTTAGAATTAATTCGTTATCAAGGATATTCTAGAATTCCTATTTATAAAGACAGTATTGATGATATAGAAGGAGTGCTTTTTTCTAAAGATCTTCTTCCATTTATTCATGAAAAAGAATTTGAATGGACTAAACTGATTCATCCTCCTTTTTTTGTTCCAGAAAACAAAAAAATAGATGATCTTTTAAATGATTTTAAAAAAAAAAAGATCCATTTAGCTATTGTGGTAGATGAATACGGAGGAACTTGTGGATTAATTACTCTTGAAGATGTTATTGAGGAGATTGTAGGAGATATTGTAGATGAATTTGATGAAGAAGACATGTCTTATTCAAAACTAAATCAGAATAATTATTTATTTGATGGAAAAACTTCCCTGATCAATTTTTATCGTATTATGGAAATAAAAGAGGAAGTATTTTTCGAAAAAAAAAAAGGAGATGCAGATACTTTGGGAGGGTTTCTTATGGAAATCAATAAAGAATTTCCAAAACGAAAACAAAAAATTAATTTTTTAAACTATTCTTTCATTATAAGAAGCCTAGATCATAAAAGAATAAAGAGTATAGAAGTCATACGAAAAAAAAACTAAATGATTTTATGTATATTTTATATTTATTCACAGTATTTCTTTAAAAATGAAAAAAAATCCTGTTTTCCTTATGATGAATTTTAGTCTTTTTTCTTTTTTTAAAAAGAAAAAAGTGATGGTTTTTTTTTGTAGTATAATTTTTATAACAGTAGGAAGCTATTTCTTTTATAAAAAATTTATTTTATCTCCATCCGAGGAAAAAGCTCTGGAAGAATTAAGCTATGCACAAAAATATCTTTCTCAGGGAGCTATAGATCAAGCTTTAAATAAAAAAAAATTAAAAATTCCTTATCTAGGATTTTATGGCATTTTTACCAAATATCCTTTTACTAAAGCAGGTAATATTTCTAAATTTTATGCTGGAATTTGCTTTTATAAATTAGGAAACTATAAAGAATCTATAAAAATGATGAGAAATTTTTCTGCAAAAGATGAATTTTTATCCTCTATTAAATATGGAATGATAGGAGATGCCTTTGCACAGATTAAAAATAAAAATGAAGCTTTAAAAAATTATGTTAAAGCAGCTAATATAAGAGAAAATGAAATCACTACGCCTCTTTATTATTACAAAGCAGCATTATTAACTTTTTCTATGAAAAAATACAAAAATTCTAAATTTTTTCTTAAAAAAATTGAAAAGAGATATCCTATTTTTCTGTATAAAAAAAATGTAGAAAAATATCTCATGTTTCTTGAAAATAAATTGTAAATCTCACATGAAACAAACTCCTGTATATCAAACAGATAAATTAAAAAATAAACATCTAAGATTTGCTATCATAGTGGCACAATGGAATAATGATATTACCGATAACCTATATAAAGGAGCATATGAAACTTTAATTCAATCAGGAATTTTAAAAGAAAAAATCAAAACTTGGAAAGTTCCAGGAAGCTATGAACTTATTTATTCAGCTAAAAAAATAGCTCTTTGTTATAATTTTGATTCTATTATTGTCATAGGGTCTCTTATACAAGGAGAAACTTCTCATTTTAAGTATCTTTCTCAAGCTATTTCACAAGGAATAAAGGATATCAATATTCAATATGATGTTCCAGTTATATTTTGTGTTCTTACTGACAAAAATAAACAGCAATCTTTGGATAGATCCGGTGGGAAAAAAGGGAATAAAGGCATAGAATGCGCTAAAACAGCTTTATATATGGCTATTTTTCGGAAATCTATTGAATGATGAATAGTAATACTATTCAATTATTACCTAAAAAAGTGATCAATCAAATTGCTTCTGGTGAAATAGTACAACGTCCTTCTTCTGTATTAAAAGAACTTATTGAAAATTCAATAGATGCAAAGGCAAAAATGATTGATGTATTTATAAGAGATTCAGGAAAAACTTTAATTCAATTAATAGATAATGGAGATGGAATGAGTTTGAATGATGCTAGAATGAGTTTTCAGCGACATGCTACTTCTAAAATAAAAACCAATGAGGATCTTTTTAGAATTAGAACGAAAGGATTTCGTGGAGAAGCATTAGCTTCCATTGCTTTCATTTCTCAACTAGAAATACAAACTAAAAATAAAGAAAATGTTATGGGGTTTCACTTTTTTATAGAAGAGGGAAAAATAAAAAAACAAATTCCCATAAATATGCTTCAAGGGACTAGAGTCTCTGTGAAAAACATTTTCTATAAAATTCCTGCTAGGAGACGATTTTTAAAATCTTCCAGAATAGAATTTCAACATATTGTTAATGAATTTTATAAAATCGTTTTAGCACATAGAGATATTGTCTATCGTTTTTATCATAATGATAAAATTCTTTTTTCTTTTAAAAAGGCTTCTTTAAAGGATAGAATCCAAGAAATTTTTAGTAAAAAAAATCAAATATTAATACCAATTATCATCAAAAAAAGTAGAATTTTTATAGAAGGTTTTGTTAGTAACCCAGATACGGATGTCCAAAAAAAAGGAGATCAATTTTTATTTGTTAACCAACGTAGCATTACAAATACTTTCTTTCATAGAAAAATTATTTCCGCTTATGATGGAATTTTAAAAAATTTAAAAACAGTTTCCTATTTTATTTTTATTCATATAGACCCCAGTTTAGTAAATTGGAATATTCATCCTACAAAAAAAGAAGTCAAATTGGAAGAAGAAAATCTAGTTGGAAATATGATTCAACAAGAAATAAAAAATATTTTATGTTGTCAGTATAAAGTCAAAAAGGAGGATTTAAATCATTCAGATTTTTTATTTTCTTGTGATTCATCAAAAAAGATGAATCATTATAATTCTTTTTTTGAAGAGCTTTCTTATAAAGAAAAAGTAATTCAGTTGGATAATTTTCTCCATCACATGAAAGAATCAGACTTTTTTATCGATATTCATTTGACAAAAAAATTATCTAGCTATGTTTCTAATGAAAAAGATATAAAAACTTTTCAGATAAATGGAAAATATATAATTTTCCCATGGGAGGAAGAAAATATCATCCTGGTAGATCAACATAGAGCTCATCAAAATATATTATTGGAATTTTTTTTTCAAAAAAGAAAAAAAAAATTAATAAGCCAACAGTTTCTTTTTCCAATTGAAGTGAGACTGTTAAAGCATGAATTCAACTCATTAAATAACATTAAACAAGACTTAATTGAAATGGGATTTCATTTTTTCTTTTGTAAGAAATCTGCTTATTTATATTCTATTCCAGAAAAGATACATCAAAATATTCTGGTGGAAATTTTTCACAATATTTTAACATATAATTTTTCTAAAGGAGAAAAAAATAACAAAAAAATACTTATTAAATCTATAGCGAAATCTGCTGCTATAAAATACGGAACAAAATTACATTCTTATAAAATGAAATGTTTAATTAGAGATTTTTTTTCTTGTGAAAATACAAGTTATACGTATACAGGAGCCCCTGTTTTTTTTGTGTTAAAAAACAATTTTTTCAAAAAACAATTTTGTAAGTGAATTTTTATATATCAAATTTTAATTCAGATGCTGTCAAACATTTAATTAGTATTAATATACTTGTATATGCAGCTACTTTTGTTTTTTCACAATATAAAATAGAAAATATTCTTTCTTTATATCATCCTTTGGATAATAGATTTGAAATCTATCAGATTTTTACTCATATGTTTGTACATTCTAAGCGTCTTTTTCTGCACATTATTTTCAACATGTTAGCCTTATTCATGTTTGGAGGACAAATGGAAAATTTGTTAGGAATTAAAAAATTTTTAATCACCTATTTTTTATCAGGTATTTTAGCAGCATTATTACAATTAGTGTTCAATACTGGGATTCTTTATTATTTCGTTCATTCATTGGATTTTTCCAAAGCAAAAATAATATTTGATGATTTAAATCAAGAACAACGTATCAATCTCTACAGTTCTATGTATTCTCCAATGATGGGAGCTTCAGGAGCTGTAAGTGGAATAGTAGGAGCTTTTGCTAGATATTTTCCAGAACATAAAATATTTATTTTACCATTTCCTTTTCCAATTGCTGTACGAAAAGCTCTTCTGATTTTTATTTTTGGAAGTTTGATTTCGGCTTTTTTTAATTTGTCCCCTGGAGTAGCACATTTTGCTCACATAGGAGGAATATTATCTGGTTATTTTATAGGAAATTTTTTTCTGAAAAAAGAAAATCGCTTTTAAGATTTTTTATAAAAGAGAAAATAAGAAAAATATATAAATAAAAATGTAAAAAAAAAGGATAAATAGGAGTTTTTTCCATCTACTGTAGTCATCATACGATCCCAACGAAATTTCCAATTGAGAAAATTTAAAGGATTTTTTCTATCCCAATCTATACTCATCCATATAAATATAGGTTTTCCTACTATATGATCTTCCGGAACGAACCCCCAATAACGAGAATCAGAAGAATTATGTCTATTATCTCCCATCATGAAATAATAGTTTTTTTGTATTTTATAATAATTATTTTTTTTATTATTGATAACGAAACACGAACGTCCTTTTCTTATTTTATTTCCTTCATATACAATAATATCATAATAGATATGAATATTTTTTGAATTTAATTTAATCCTATCTCCCTTCTTAGGAATATACAAAGGGCCAAAAAAATCTCTGTTCCAACCAAAAGAGCTTGGAAATATAGAATCTTCCGAAAAATTTCTTGGTAATAGGTATTTTTTTAGATAAATTATATTTTCAAATAAATTACTGATCTGTATGGCTTTCTTTTCAGTCAACATAATTTGATAAAAATATTCGTCATTTTTTTCCCCTATGAGATCAATATCTTCTATATCCATATTTTCTTTAAGAAATTCTATATTTAATGGAATATTTTTTGTTTTAATAAGATAAATTTGTTGTTTTTTTATCTGATTTTCTTGTTCCTGTTTATTATTTACAAATAAAATTCCATTTTTAATAGAAATTATATCTCCCGGTAAACCTACACAACGTTTGATATAGTTTTCTTTTCTATCTATTACTTGATGATTTAAATCTTTAGGAAAATTAAAAACTACAATATCATTCCTTATTATAGATTGTATAGGAGATAGACGGAAATAAGGCCATTGAAAAAAAGAAATATAAGATTTCCATTGATCTATAATCGTGTTATGTGTAAAAGGGATAGATATTGGAGTTATAGGCATTCGCAATCCATAATGAATTTTACTGACTAATATAAAATCACCTACTAATAAAGATCCTTCCATAGAAGAAGTAGGAATGGCAAATGGTTGAATTATATAAGTATGTGTAAGAAAAGAAAAAATCATCGCCAATAAGATATTGTATCCTGTATTTTTTTTCTTTTTATAGATGATTTTGAATGTTTCCAGTTTTTTAGAATAATTTATATAATAGATATATCCTCCTAGAGATAGAAAAAATAAGAAAATATCTTTTTTACTTGTATTTCCAAAAATACGAAGTAAATCTATCCATAAAGTGATAATCAAAAAAATACTTGTTAATGGAATAAATAAAAGAAAAATCCACCAAATAGGTCTATGAGATTTTTTTAAAAGAAGAACAATATTGTATATAGGAATCATTTGTTGATGATAACTGACTCCCATTTTTTTTAAAAGCTTCCATGTTCCTAAAACATGAATAATATGTTCAAAAAATAAAAAAATTCCACTAAAAAAAAGATACTGATACATATGATAGGATCAAATCTATATTCCTAATACATCTTTCATAGAAAAAAATCCTTTTTTATTTTTAATCCATTCTGCAGCTATAATGGCTCCTAATGCAAATCCTTCTCTGCTATGAGCTTTGTGTTGTATTTCTATATTTTCTATTTTAGATTGATATGTTACTGTATGTATTCCCGGGATTTTTTCCAATCTTTTGGAAATGATTAATACTTGATCTTTTGTATTTTTCTTATCTAAGATCCATGCTTTTTTCATTTTATTATTAATAATATCTTTTGCTAAAGAAATAGCAGTTCCACTAGGTTTATCTATTTTTTCTTTATGATGAATTTCCTCAATTATGACTTCATAATCTTTGGCGTATGTAGATAAAAATTTTGATAGTTGATGATTGATTTCGAAAAAGAGATTCATTCCTATACTGAAATTAGAAGAATATAAAAAAGTTCCGTTTTTTTTTTTACAAAGATCCTTAACAAAAGGAAATGTTTCTAACCATCCTGTAGTTCCACATACTATAGGAATATGATTTTCCAAACAGATTTTTATATTCTGAAAAGCAGAGTCTGGCTGAGTAAATTCTATAGCCACATCCGTATTTTTTAAAGAAATGGAATTAGGACTTTCGTTAGAAAAAAAGGAAATTTGATGATTTCTAATTTTCGCTATTTTTTCTACAGATTTTCCCATTTTTCCATATCCTATTATTGCTATATTCATATTATTTTTTTTTAAATTGATATAATATAATAATATAAATCAATTTGATTAAGCAAAAATAAATTATCTTTACGAAAAGATGAAAAAGAAAGTAATAACTACAGGTTTTTGAAATGGAATAGGATATGAAATAGCAAAAGAATTCTTAAGATGTAATTGGAGTTTTCCTTCCAAAAATATTCCTATAGAAAAATATATTTATTCGTTCTCTTTTCTTTTAAAAATTAATATAATAGCCCACGTGGTGGAATTGGGAGACACGCCACCTTGAGGGGGTGGTATCCGATTAGGATGTGCTGGTTCAAATCCAGTCGTGGGTACAAATTGATATTATATAAGAACACGAAATAAATCTGGATCTTTATTTAGGTACTGAAAATGAACTCTATATTTTTTCATTCTTCCTAATAATCCAGAAAATTCCTTCTTATCTGCTAATTCTATTCCTATTATAGCTGGTCCTTCTTCTTTAGAATTTTTTTTAGAGTATTCGAAATAAGCAATATCATCCTCTTTGTGGAAACTTGACAATAAAATAGTGTTTTTTTTCTTCATATAAAAGGGATCTTTCTCTTATCTCTTCTGTTCTAGTAATATCGTTATTTCCACCACTTAATACACAAACTATAGTCTTTCCTTTGATTTTTTTAGAATAAAGGTCTAATGCAGATATTGAAAGAGCTCCAGCTGGTTCCGCTACAATAGCTTCCAAATTGTATAAATCTAAAATAGTAGTACAAACCTTTCCTTCCGGGACGGTCTTTATTTCAGATAAAACTCGATTACATATGTGAAAGTTTAATTCCCCTACTTTTTTTACTGAAGCTCCATCAATAAATCTATCTATGGTTTTTAATTCTATGACTTTTCCTTCTTTGAAAGAATGACTCATAGATGGAGCGCCCTCAGGTTCTACTCCTATGATTTTAGTTTTTGGACTAAATTGTTTAAAAATACTTCCTACACCTGAAGCCAATCCTCCTCCTCCAATAGGAAGAAAAACGTAATCAATAAAGTGATCATTAGATTGTTTTAAAATTTCTAAACCTACAGTAGCTTGCCCTTCAATAATTTTGATATCATCAAAAGGATGAATGAATATTTTTTTATTCTTTTTACAATCTCTCATGGCTTCATAACTAACCGCATCGAAAGTATCTCCAATAAGAACAATTTTCACATGTTCTTTTCCAAACATTTTAACTCTTTCTACTTTTTGCTTAGGAGTAGTACTAGGCATATAAATTTTTCCTGGTAATTGTAATATATTACAAGAGTAAGCTACACCTTGTGCATGATTTCCAGCACTAGCACAAACAATTCCCTTTTTTAGTTCTATATGGGATAAACTTTTTATTTTATGATATGCTCCTCTAATTTTATAAGAACGTATAATCTGCAAATCTTCTCTTTTCAAAAAAATATTAGCTTGATATTTTTCTGACAAAAGAGAATTTCTCTGCAATGGAGTTTCATAAATAATATCTTTTAATAGGTTTTTAGCCTTAACAATTTCTTCATAAGAAGGAAAATATAATTTATTTTTCAATATTTTAAAAATAAAAAAATGTCAATAAAATAATTTCTTTTCTTTTTATAATATATAGTGAATTTTAATTCATTCACTATTATTTACTTTTTTTTTGGTCTGAGATCACGAATCGTCTTTCCTACTTTCCATAATTCACTTTCTCGAAGAGAAGTCAATTCTTTTTCTAATTTCAATCTATAATCTGAAAGGCTATTTTCTTCTATAACTCTTTCCGCCTCGTTTCCTGAAGAAACTTTTTGATATAAACTTCTAAATACAGGTAAAGTAGCATCTCTAAATTTTTTCCACCAATCTAAAGCCCCTCTTTGTGCAGTGGTAGAGCAATTAGCATACATCCAATCCATTCCATTTTCTGATACTAATGGCATAAGACTTTGAGTTAATTCTTCTACTGTCTCATTGAAAGATTCCGAAGGAGAATGCCCTTTTTCTCTTAAAATCTGATATTGGGCGGAAAAAATTCCTTGTATGGCTCCCATTAAAGTTCCTCTCTCTCCTACTAAATCAGAATAGACTTCTTTTTGAAAAGTTGTTTCAAATAAATATCCAGATCCAATTCCTATCCCTATAGAAAGAGCTTTTTTTAAACTTTTTCCACTATAATCCTGATAAATGGCATAACTAGAATTAATTCCTTTTCCTTTTTTAAAAAGTCTCCTTAAACTTTTTCCTGAACCTTTGGGAGCAACTAAAAAAACATCTACATCTTTAGGAGGATGAATTTTAGTTTTTTCACAAAATGTTAATCCAAATCCATGCGAAAAATATAAAGATTTTCCTTTGGTCAGATTTTTATGAAGAGTAGGCCAAAAAGAAATTTGACCAGCATCTGATAACAAATACATCAATATAGTTCCCCTTTCAGAAGCCTCTTCTAAGGAAAAAAGATTCTTTCCTTCAATCCATCCATCTTCTAAAGCTTTTTTCCAAGATAAAGAATTCCTTCTTTGTCCTACAATAACTCTAAAACCATTATCCTTTAGATTAAGAGATTGACCAGGTCCTTGAACTCCATATCCTAATACAGAAATAGTTTCTTTATTTAAGATTTCTTTAGCTTTCGATAATGGAAACTCTTCTCTTGTTACAATTTTTTCTTCTACAGATCCAAATTTTATTTTCATGATTTATTTAAAATTTAATTTTCTTAATTAAGACGTTGCTAACGGGAAATCTATTTTTTTCCAGGAATTTTCTCTGGAATTTTTTTCCTTTATTTTGAAAGAGTAAATATGAATAATGCCAATTAATTTTTCAATTAATTTTGTCAATTTAATCAATTGTTCCTCGTGACATTCTAAATCAATAATATATTGAACGTTATCCATATCTATGGTTTCATTTTCATGATTAGAGACATTGATATGATTGATTTTTAAATTCCTACGATTCAATAGAACAAGTATTCTACTCAACAATCTTATTTGATTTTCCACTACAATTATTATTCTGAATTGATGCTTCATAATATTTTTATTATTTATTATTATATTAAACGAATTTCATCTACAGATGCACCTGCAGGAATCATAGGAAAAACATTATCCTCTTTTTCTACTACTATTTCTAATAAAAAAGCATTCTCTTTCCCTAATGCTTTTTTAACTGCCATTTCTAATTCGTCTCTTTGATTGACTCTCTCTGCTTCAATATTGTAAGCATCGGCTAATTTTACAAAATTTGGATTAACTAATTCTGTACAAGAATAACGTTTATCAAAAAAAAGTTGTTGCCATTGACGAACCATTCCCAAAAAATTATTATTTAGTAATATAATTTTTATAGGAATATTATTCTGTAAAATAGTCCCCATTTCTTGTATCGTCATTTGAATCCCTCCATCTCCTACAATACAGATGATTTGTCTTTCTTTTTCCCCTAATTTTGCTCCTATAGAAGCAGGTAAAGCAAACCCCATAGTTCCTAATCCTCCAGAAGTTATCTGACTTTTTTTATAGGTAAAATCAAAATATCTAGAAGCTATCATTTGATGTTGCCCTACGTCTGTAACAAGTATGGAATTTGTTTGTTTATATTTATTTATCCACTTAATCACTTCTCCCATAGTTATTCCCTCTTTCTTTGGATAAAGATCCTTTTTTATGACGTATTCTTCTTCTTTTCTTCTTAATTCATGGAATTTTTCTATCCATTTTTCATGAGTAGATTCTTTGACATAAGAAGTCAATTTTTTTAAAGAGATTTTACAATCTCCCAAAATAGGGAGATGGCATAATATATTTTTATTCACTTCAGAAGGATCTATTTCTAAATGGATAATTTTAGCTTGTTTCGCATATTTTTTTACATCTCCTGTAACACGATCATCAAAACGCATGCCTATAGCAATGAGAAGATCACACTGATTGGTTAGAATATTAGGAGCATAATTTCCATGCATTCCTAGCATTCCTACATGTAAACGATGATGACTTTCTAAACTTCCTAATCCTAAAAGAGTACTAGCAACTGGAATTCCAGTTTTTTCGATAAATTTTTTAAATTCATTTTCTGCATGAGCCAAAATCACTCCTTGTCCTACAAGAATTAAAGGTTTTTTAGATGAATTGATTAAATCAGCGGCTTCTTTTATTCTTTCTTCTTTTATACAAGGATATGGATGAAAATTTTTAACATATTTACAACGATTATAAAGAAATTCCGTTTTTTGAAATTGAGCATCTTTGGTGATATCTATTAATACGGGTCCTGGTCTTCCCTTTTTAGCTATAAAAAACCCTTTTTGAATAGACTTACAAATATCTTTCGCTTTCAAAACTTGAGTATTCCATTTAGTTACAGGAATAGATATATCTATAATATTCGTTTCCTGAAAAGCATCAGTACCTAAAAGATGAGAAGATACTTGTCCAGTAATACACACGATAGGAGTACTATCTATTAATGCATCTGCTAATCCAGTAATTAAATTGGTAGCTCCAGGACCGGATGTAGTAAAACATACACCTATTTTTCCAGTAGCTCTAGCATAACCTTGCGCGGCATGAATGGATCCTTGTTCATGACGCATTAAGATATGAGAAACCCTATTTAAATAATCGTGTAGAGAATCATATATAGGCATAATCGCTCCACCTGGATATCCAAAAATATATTCTACTTCTTCATATAAAAGAGTTTTTATTACTATTTCTGAACCAGAGAATAACTTTTTTTCCATACACAATTAATTAAAATTGATCTGTAATACAACCTTTAGAAGCTGGAGAAACGGTTTTTATATATTTATATAGATATCCTCTTTTCACTTTTAATCCAGGTGGGGTCCACGCTTTTTTTCTTCTTTTTATTTCCTCTTCTTTTACTTCAAGAGTTAGAGTATTATTTTTTGCATCTATTTTAATGAAATCTCCATTTTTAATCAAAGCTATTGGTCCTCCAGATTGTGCTTCTGGAGTAATATGGCCGACAACAAATCCATGTGATCCTCCAGAAAACCTTCCATCCGTAATAAGAGCTACATGTTTTCCTAATCCAGAACCCATAATATAAGACGTTGGTTTCAGCATTTCAGGCATTCCTGGACCTCCTATTGGACCTACATATCTAATCACCACAACATCTCCATGATGAATTTGATGATTTAAAATAGCTTGATTTGCCTCTTCTTCTGAATTAAAAACATTCGCTTTTCCTCTAAAAATTATTCCTTCCTTACCAGTAATTTTTGCTATAGATCCTTCTGGAGAAAGATTTCCATATAAAATTCGTATATGTCCATCTTTCTTGATTGGTTTTTTTAAGGAATAAATAATTTTTTGATTAAAAGTCATATTCGGAACATTTTTCATATTTTCATATAAAGTTTTCCCCGTGACTGTTATACAGTCGCCAGATAAAATTCCTTCATTTAATAAATATTTTATAATAACGGGCATTCCTCCAATATACATATGGATATCCTCCATTAAAAAAATTCCACTTGGTTTTAGATTTCCAAGAAGAGGAACTTGATGACTAATTTTTTGAAAGTCCTTTAAAGTAAAATTAATATTTGCTGATTTAGCAATAGCTAAAAAATGTAAAACTAAATTAGTAGATCCACCTAAACACATAGCTAGTTTTACTCCATTTTCTATAGAAGTTTTTGTGACAATATCTTTAGGCTTTATGTTTTTTTCTAGAAGTTTTTTAATAAAAATCGAAACTTCTTCACACTCTATTTTTTTATTTTCACTTGTGGATGGAGAAGATGAAGAATAAGGCAACATCATTCCCATAGCTTCTAAAGCAGAAGCCATGGTATTAGCTGTATACATTCCTCCGCAAGCTCCAGGTCCTGGACAGGAATTTTTTACAATATCTTTATATTCTTTTTCGGATATTTTACAAGTATTTTTTTTACCTAAAGCCTCAAAAGAAGAAACAATGTCTAATTTTTTTCCATTATAATCACCTGAAGAGATGCTTCCTCCATAGACAATAATAGAAGGTCTATTTAATCTTAGTAAAGCCATCATAACCCCTGGAAGATTTTTATCACATCCAGGTATAGCGATGACTCCATCATAATGATGTGAATCTACCACGGTTTCTATACTATCCGCTATTAATTCTCTAGAAGGAAGTGAATACCTCATTCCATAGGTCCCCATAGTAATTCCATCACTTACTCCTATAGTAGTAAATTGAAATCCTATTAAATTTTTATTTATGATCGAAGATTTTATCTTTTTTCCTAGTTCATTCAAATGCATATTACAAGGATTTCCATCATACCAGTTACTAACTATTCCTATTTGAGCTTTACAAAAGTCCGTTTCTTTTAACCCGGTTGCATAAAGCATAGCGTGAGAAGCTGGTAAATTAGGTTCTTCCGTAATTTTTCTGCTAAAATTATTAATTCTTTTTTTCATGAGATGTTTTATAAATCAAAAAGCCCTACTGAATCGATTATCAAGTAGGGATTAAAAAAAATACTCTTTCTTTAAGAAAATTTACTGATGCATATCATAAATTATATAATATGCAAAATTATGAAAAAAATCGATTATATAGAAATTATTTTTTATATTTTTTTATAATATCATTAATTTTTATATTTTTTTAATAAAAAATATTGAAAATTTTACAATTGAGAATTCGTTTGTATAATGTATTTTATTTTTTTTAAAAAAAACATGTGTTTTTTTTTGAAATAATAAAATTTTGATATAAAAATTTAAAAAAATAAATCTATCCAGATAAATATTATAATAATTTATGAAATAACGCCTGATCCTATTAATTCTTCATCCAAATACCATACAGCGAATTGTCCTTCGGTAATAGCGCATTGTAGAAATTCAAATTCTATAAACATTCCGTTTTTGGTTTTGTATAAAAAGGCTTTTTGCAAAGGTTGTCTATAACGAATTCTACAAAAAACCTCCATTTTTTCTCCATTTAAGAGAGCTAAATCCTCCCGAATCCAATGAATGTCTTTTTCCTGAATAAATAAGGATTTTTTATATAAACCTGGATGATTTTTCCCCATCCCTGTATAAACTATATTTTCTTTGATATCTGTTTCAATAACAAAAAGAGCTTTTTTATATCCTCCTAAAGAAATTCCTTTTCTTTGTCCTTTTGTAAAAAATTGAGATCCATGATGGTATCCAATTACTTTTCCATCTGATTTCTGATATTTTTTTCTTTTAGATAAAAAAAACAATTCTTCTTCCTTTGAAAAAAAGGATTTTTTTTTGGGGTGGTACATTAAAGCGTTTGAATCTATCAAAACGATTTCTCCTTTTTTTGGAAAGATTTTTTTTTGGAGAAATTTGGATAATTGAATTTTTCCTACAAAACACAATCCTTGAGAATCTTTTTTAGATGCATTACATAATCCATTTTTTTCCGCTATTTTACGAACCTGATTTTTAGTCAATGAACCTAACGGAAATAGAGATTTTTCCAATTGATATTGTGTTAATTGACATAAAAAATAGGATTGATCTTTATTAGAATCTTTTCCAACAAGAAGACGATATATGATTTTATTATTTTTTATAATTTTTTTTTTATTAACGTAATGACCTGTTGCAATAAAATCGGCCCCTAAATCAATGGATTTTTTCAAAAAAACATTGAATTTTATTTTTCGGTTACACAAAATGTCTGGATTAGGAGTTTTTCCAGATCTATATCCGTCAAACATATAATTAATAATAGATTCCTCGTATTCTTTTTTCATTTCTATTATTTGAAAAGGAATATTTAAATCTTTAGCTACTAACAAAGCATCAATACTATCTTCTTTCCAAGTACATTGATGAATTTCATGAAAAACAGAATCATCCCAGTTATGCATAAATAACCCGATCACTTCATAACCTTGTTTTTTAAGAATTAATGCTGCAACACTAGAATCAACTCCTCCTGAAAGTCCTACTACTACTCTTTTTTTTTGCATCAGAATAAAAAGATAAAAAATGTAGTTTTCATAAAGAGAATAGATTTTTTTTGTAAAGTTGAAAGAAGCACATGAAGTTTGAAAAAAAATATAATTTAAGAAAACATTTCTCTAACGCGATCAAAAAAAGATTTTTCTGAATTTCCAGGATGAGGGAGAAAATTTTCATTTTTTCTCATTTTTTCAAAGAATTTTTTCTGTTCTTCATTGATTTTTCTTGGAGTCCAAACGTTCACGTGAATAAAAAGGCTTCCATATCCATATCCTTCAATATTAGGTAATCCCTTATTTTTTAATCTGAGAGTTTTTCCTGATTGTGTTCCTGGATCTATTTTAATACGGGCTTTTCCATTAATGGTCGGGACTTCTTTTGAGGCTCCTAATATTGCGTCTGGGAATGAGATATATAAATCATAATGAAGATTACAGCCTTCTCTTTTTAATTTTGAATGAGGAATTTCTTCAATTAATACAATTAAATCTCCGGGAATTCCGTCAAATGGAGCTTCATTTCCCTTTCCAGAAACTTTCAGTTGAATCCCCTCTGTAAGCCCTGCAGGTATTTTTATATTTACTAGTTCTTCTTCTTTCATTAATCCATGTTTATTAGCTCCAGAAGGGATATTATCAAGAATTTTTCCAGTTCCAGAGCATATGGAACATTGAGAAGTTGTTTGCATTCTCCCTAAAATGGTATTGGCTATACGGGTGATTTGCCCCGTTCCATTGCAAGAAGTGCAATTTTTAAATTGAACGCCACTAGCTACTTTCAATCTTTTTACTTTTACTTTTTTTTCTATTCCGTTGGCTATTTCTTCTAAGGTCAGTTTTACTCTGATTCTCAAATCGCTTCCTTTAATAGTTTTATTTCGTGTTGATTTTCCAAATCCAAAACTAGAAAATCCCTCTCCAAAAGCGTCCGAAAAAATATCTCCAAAATTTGCAAAAATATCTTCCATATTCATTCCTGATCCAGAACTACTTCCTTTAACACCGGCATGTCCAAATTTGTCATAACGTTGTCTTTTTTCCGAGTTGCTTAATACTTCATAAGCTTCAGCAGCCTCTTTGAATTTTTCTTCTGCTTTCTTTTTATTATCCGGATTTTTATCTGGATGATATTTAATGGCTAATCTTCTATAAGCCTTTTTAATTTCTTCTGAAGAAGCATTTCTAGAAATACCTAATACTTCGTAATAATCTTTTTTCACCATGAAGATAAAAGTTTATTATTTTCCAGTAATAACTTTTGCATGTCGTATAACTCTTTCCTGTAGAATATATCCAGATTCTATAATCTCCATAATCTTTCCTTTTAAATTTTCTGGCGTAGCTGGAATCTGTGTAATGGCCTCATGGAAATCAGTATTAAAATCATCTCCTCTTTTTATTTTTATTTTATTCAATCCTTTTTCTTTTAAAATTTTTATGAGTTTTTCCTGTATTAGAGATACTCCTTGAATGAGAGCTTCATCTTTTGATTTTTTCAGCTCTTTAAGTCCTCTTTCAAAATCATCTAAAATAGGGATTAAATCTATAATAATTTTTTGATGAGCAGATCTAAAAAGATCAAATCTTTCTTTTTGAATACGTTTTTTATAATTTTCAAATTCTGCAAAAAGACGTAAAAATTTATCTTTTTCTTTTTCCAATTTTTCTTTAAAAATTTCTACTTCTTTTATTAATGAATTTTCTTTTTTTTCTTGACAAGAATCTTCCATTTCAGATAAATCTACAGGATTCTTTTCATCCTGAGAATCAGTATTTTTTTGATTGATATTCATAACATAAAAAATATTTAGAAAACAATTCTATGCTCTAGAAGCAAAAGATTTGCCATGTTTTATAATTGTGTCATTATGACATAATGTCAAATTTTAGATAAAGAATTAAATTTGAAAGTTTTTCGAATCTGATTTAATCTTTCATAAGCTATATTTCTTGCTTTTTTAGCTCCTAAATAAAAAATACGATCTAATAAAGATTTATTCTTTACAAGAGAAAAAAATTTTTTCCTTTCAGAGGAAAATCTTTTTATAATACACTCATATAATTCTTTTTTAGCCTCTAAATATCCATATCCTCCTTCTATATATCTTTTTTTCATTTCTTCTACTCTATCAAGTGGAGCCAACAATCTGTACAAAGACATTATACAATCTTTATCCGGATTTTTTTTTTCTTTTAAAGATTTATTATCCGTATGAATGCTCATAATTTGTTTTTTCAGAATGTGATCTGAAGAAAAAATATTAATCCAATTTTTTTTGGATTTACTCATTTTTTTTCCATCTGTCCCAGGAACTAATCCAATTTCTATTGGCATGAAAGCTTTAGGTAAAACAAATAGTTGTTGACCTATTTTTTTATTTAAACGACTAGCTATATGACGTGTTATTTCTATATGTTGTAACTGATCTTTTCCTACTGGAATGACTTCTGCATTATAAAGCAATATATCAGCCGCCATTAACATAGGATATGTAAACAAACCTACATTAATTTTTCCTTTCCGACTAATTTCTCTTTTGAAAGAATGAGCTAATGTAAGTCTTTGATAAGGAAAAAAACAATTAAAATACCAAGCTAATTCAGTGACTTCGGAAACATCTGATTGTTTATAAAATATGCTTTTTTCTGTATTTAAACCAAAAGCTAACCATGCTGCCGCAATTTGATAAGTATTATAACGGATAGTTTCTAAATCTTTTATTTGTATTAGTGAATGTAAATCGGCCACAAAGATGAACGAAGAGTATTCGGAATGATTAGCCATATGTATAGATGGGATTATAACTCCCAAAATATTCCCTAAATGAGGAGTTCCTGTACTTTGAATTCCTGTTAATATTTTTTTCATAATTTTTTTTATGTTAAATAAAAAACCTTATCTTATGACATTACGTAATAAATAAACGGAATGTCCTTCACTCCTTATTAATTAGTTTCCCTTAAAGCTTCTAATCCACTAATAATTTCAAGTATTTCCTCAGTAATGGAAGTTTGTCTTTCTTTATTATAGTTCAACATAAGATTCTTTTTAATGTCAGAGGCATTTTCTGTAGCTTTATGCATAGACATCATACGTGCAGTATGTTCTGAAGTAGATGATTCTAATATACTTTTAAATAGTTTCACGCTAAGAAATTTAGGAATAATATAATCCAAAATTTCTTCTCTAGATGGTTCTAAAATAGAATAATTTGATGATTTTTTTGAGGATTTATTTTCAGTAAAAAGAATTGGAAGAAATTGTTCTATAATTATTTCTTGAAAGAAGGATTTTTTTAGATTATTGTAAATCAAATATATTGAATGAAATTTCTTGGATAAAAAATCTTCAATTAATTTTTTTACCAAAAAAATTACATCTTGATATTTATAAGTAAAATTCTTTGGTATTTTTTTTTTCTTATACATATTATATTTTCTCGATAAAAAATCAAATCCTTTTTTTCCGATAGAAAAAAAAATACAATCTTTTTTCAAAAAACCGTTTTCTTGAATATATCTATGAATTTTATCAAAGATCAAGGAATTGAAAGCTCCACATAATCCACGATTAGAAGTTATGACTATAAACAATTTCTTTTCTCCTGAAGAAAAAAAATATTTATTATCCTGAATATTTTCTAATTGATCATGGAATGATAACAGAAAATGTTGAAATAATTGCTCTATAGATTCTGAGTACTTTTTGATATGGAAAAGCAATTCTTTGGATTTCCGTAATTTCACGATAGAAATCATTTTCATAGCTTCCGTTGTTTTTACAACGGAAGCTATAGAAAAAATTCTTTTTTTGATCTCTTTTGGATTAGACATAAAACTTCTCTTAAGAAGAATATTTTTCACTTAGTTCCATGGCAGTTTTTTCCAGTATTTCAGATAATTCTTTGTTGAAAATCCCTTTTTTCAAATTTTTCAATAATTCTTGGTGTTTTTCATTTAAATAAAAGAGATATTCCTTTTCAAAAGAGGATATTTTTTCAATAGGTACTTTTTTTAAAAGATTTTTAGTTCCAGCATAAATAATAGCAATTTGATCGGCTATATTATATGGAGAATGAGGAGGTTGTTTTAATATTTCTATGTTTTTTCTTCCCTTCTCTATAATTTCCATAGTTGTAGGATCTAATTCAGAACCAAATTTTGAAAAAGATTCCAATTCTCTAAATTGAGCTTGATCTAATTTCAAAGTTCCAGATATTTTTCTCATAGATGGAATTTGAGCAGAACCTCCTACCCGGGAAACAGAAATACTTTCATTAATTGCAGGACGTACTCCAGAATGAAATAGATCTTTTTCTAAAAAAATTTGTCCATCTGTTATAGAAATGACATTGGTAGGAATATAAGAAGAAACATCTCCAGATTGTGTTTCAATAATAGGAAGTGCGGTTAAAGAACCTCCACCTTTTACATGTTCTCTGATAGATTCTGGAATATCGTTCATTTTTTGAGCTATTTTTGTATCTTTTATTATTTTAGATGCGCGTTCTAATAATCTAGAATGCAAATAGAAAACATCTCCTGGATATGCTTCTCTACCAGGAGGACGTCGTAATAAAAGAGATACTTCCCTATAAGAAACCGCTTGTTTGGATAGATCATCATAAATTACCAAAGAAGAACGCCCCGTATCACGAAAGTATTCTCCAATAGCTGTCCCAGAAAACGGAGCAAAAACTTGCATTGCGGCTGAATCAGAAGCATTTGCAGCGACTATAACTGTATAGGACATGCCCCCTTTTTCCTCTAAAGTTTTCGTGATTCTGGCTATTGTAGATCCTTTTTGACTTATAGCTACATAAATACAATAAACTTTTTTATCTGTATTATCCCATTCTTTCTGATTTAGAATCGTATCAATGGCTATAGTGGTCTTTCCTGTTTGTCTATCTCCAATAATTAATTCTCTTTGTCCTTTTCCTATAGGAATCATAGAATCTATAAATTTAATTCCTGTTTGAAGAGGTTCTTTTACAGGTTCTCTATAAATAACACCTGGAGCTTTTCTTTCCAAAGGCATATCAAATAAATTCCCTTCTATAGGACCTTTTCCATCAATCGGATTTCCTAATACATCCACTACACGACCTAGCATTCCTTCTCCAACTGGAATAGAAAGAACCTTTCCTGTACGCTTTACAATATCTCCTTCTTTGACATCTTTTGAGGAATTTACTAATACTATACTTACATGATCTTCTTCCAAATTCAAGACTATTCCTTTTATTCCTGAATGAAATTCAACTATTTCTCCAGAAAATACAGAATTCAATCCAACAGATCGAGCTATCCCATCTCCTACTTGAACAATCACCCCGGATTCAGATAATTTTGATTCATATTGAAAATCCAATAATTGTTTTTTAAGAATCGATGATATTTCAGAATATTTTAAATCGGACATGAAAATAAATACTTTAAACTGAATTTTTTAATAGTTTTTGAATACAAAATAATTGTTTTTTCACACTAAAATCCCATTCTTTGTATCCTATACGAAGCAAAAAACCTCCAAGAATGGATCCATCTATTTTATTTATAATCTGATATTTTTTTGATTCTGAAATGATTTTATTTATAATAATTTTTTGAAGATCCATTTTTAATGGAAAAGCAGAAATAAGGTAGCATTTTAACAATCCTTTTTTTTCCTGATAAATTTTTTGATATTCCAAAAAAATTTTTTTAGAAAGATGTTCTCTTTTTCGTACTGTTAAAATTTTTATAAAATAAAAAATAAAAGGATCGAAAGGATAGAAAATTTTTTCTAAAATTTGTATTTTCCTTGAAAGACTTAACAAAGAGGTACACAAAACCTTATTCAAATCAAGATTTTGAGATAATAGAAAGGATATTTTTTTAATTTTATGATAAGTAGAACTCCATTTCTCGTGATTCATAGAATGTTCAAAAAGAACTTTAGCATAATGTCTAGCCACTTTTTTTTTCGAAAACATTTTTATAATTTTTTTACTAATTCTTTGATAAATTTTTCTTGTTTATTCGTTTTTTGACTTGGATCTAACTCTTTCTTTAAGATTTTTTCGGAAATTATTATGGAAATATCAATTATTTGATCTTTCAATTCTTGTATAGCCATTTTTCTCTCTACCTGTATAATTTTTTTTGTCTCTTTTATAAGCTTTTTTTTCTCTAAAACACCTTCTTCTATAGCTTTATTTTTTATTTTTTCTTTCATTTGAATGGCCTCTTCCAAAATTCTATCTCTTTTTATGCGAGTTTCTTTCAAAATTTTATTTTTTTTGTTTTCTACCATTTTCAATTCGTTTTGAACTAGATCCGCATTTTCTATAGAAATTCTAATTTTTTCCTCTCTTTGATCAATGAATTTCATAATTGGTTTCCACGCGTATTTGGAAAGAAAGGAGATCAATATCAGAAATATTATTGTCTGCCAAACAATTAAACCGATAGAAGGAGTAACCAAATCCATGATACAAAACTTATTTAAACACAGCTAATAAAGCGGTTACTATTCCAAAAAGAGCGGCCCCTTCAATAAGAGCTGCAGCAACAATCATGGCGTTTTGTATCTTTCCCGAAGCTTCAGGCTGTCTAGCAATAGCATCCATTGCTGAACTTCCAATTTTACCAATTCCTAAACCAGCCCCTATGACAGAAATTCCAGCACCTAAAGCGGCTAAACCTGAATAAGTTAAATCTATATCCATAATGATAATATTATTTTAATACGTTTTATGTTCATAATCCTTTACGGCCATTCCTATAAGTAAAGCAGATAAATTCGTAAAAATAAAGGCTTGCAAAAAAGCCACCATAATTTCCAACAAAGAAATAAAAAAGCAGAAAATAATGGAAAAACTAGCAATAAAAAAATTTTTAAAAATAAAAATAAGACAAATAAAACTTAAAATAATGATGTGTCCAGCAGTAATATTAGCAAATAAACGAATACATAAAGTCAATGGACGAATGAAAATTCCAATAAATTCTATGGGGGCTAACAAAAATTTTATTCCTATGGGAACATTTGGCATCCAAAAAATATGTTTCCAATAATTTTTATTGGCTTTAATATTGATTATGAAAAAAGTAATTACTGCTAAAACCAATGTGACACTTATATTTCCTGTCACATTTGGAAATCCTGGCAAAAGACCTATTAAATTATTAACTAATATGAAAAAAAACACAGTCAATAAAAAAGGAAAATAGGTTTTATATTTTTTTTCCCCAACATGGGGAATAACTATTTCATTACGAATAAATAAGATTAAGAATTCTAAGAAAATTCCGAAATTCCACTTTATCTGATGATTTTTATAGCTCAACCTCATTCTCCTAAAAATGTAACATAATATTAAAAAGGATATTCCAAGAGACACTACATTTTTTGTAATAGAAAAATCCAAAGGTCTATCATTTTTAGGAGAACCTCTTGCATCTATATATAAACTTCCAAAAGAATTTGTTTTATATATTTTTTCTTGAAACATTTTATAATTTCCATATTTTCCTTTTACTACTTTTCCATGAGAAAATTGAGAGGATAAAAAAAATTCCCATCCATTATTCCACAAAAGCACTGGTAAAGAAAATATAATTCCCTTTTCATGATTCCCTAAAACATGCCATTCGTGAGAATCACTTACATGTTCAAGAATAGTCTTGGCTACATCTATATTTTTTTTATTTTCATTTTCATTAGCAAAAAGATTTGAATGAATAAGAAAAAGAAAAATTAAAAAGTAATATAATCCTAATTTTTTTAAAGCTAAAGTCATTCAAAAAAAAGTAGAAAACAAATTTAGATTTTTTTCCATAAAATAAAGAATTTAAAAATTCCATTTTTTGAATTTTTGAATTGAAAGAGTACATTTGTATATAATTTTGTGCAAAATATAATGGCAATGAAGGAAGAAACAAAACTAATTCAAAACATTTTATCAGACCCTTTAACAGGAGCCATATCTACTCCCATATACCAGACTTCTACTTATGTTCAAGAATCTCCTGGAGTTCATAAAGGTTTTGATTATACAAGAACCAATAATCCTACAAGAAAAATATTGGAAAAATTAATTACAGATTTAGAAAAAGGCTATGGAAGTTTAGCTTTTTCTTCTGGATTAGCATCTGTAGATGCTGTTTTGAAATTATTAGAATGTGGAGATGAAATAATTGCTGTAGATGATATTTATGGAGGAACTTTTCGTTTATTAAATTTGTATCAAAAATTAGGAATTCAAACCCATTTTGTGGATACTACCTATGCAGAAAATGTTATTTCTATTCTTACTCCTAAAACTAAGATGGTTTGGTTAGAATCTCCTACTAATCCTACTTTAAAAATATCTGATATTAAGTATATTAGTGAACATTCTAAAAAAATAAACCCTAACATTTTAGTTGTTGTAGACAATACTTTTGCTACTCCAGCTTTTCAGAATCCTCTCAGTTTAGGAGCAGATATAGTTATTCACAGTGCTACAAAATATCTAGCAGGACATTCAGATGTATTAGCTGGACTAATTACCGTGAAAAATCCAGATTTATATGAAAAATTCAAATACATTCAAAATGCTACTGGAGGGGTTTTATCTCCTCTTGATTGTTGGTTAACTATCAGAGGTTGTCAAACTTTGTATCTACGTATCAAGAAACAATCTGATAATGCATTTAAAATAGCTTCTTTTTTATTGGAAGAAAAAAATACCTATATCGATAAGGTTTATTATCCTGGATTATCCCAGCATAAAAATCATATAATAGCAGTAAAACAACAACTATATTTCGGAGGAATCGTGTCCTTTAGTCTTAGAGAGGATACTATAGAAGCGGCAAAAAAAGTTGTAACCTCTACTAAATTATTTAAACTAGCAGAAAGTTTAGGAGGAACAAAAAGTTTAATTTGTCATCCGGCAACTATGACTCATAAATCTACTCCTTTAGAGGTTAGAAGAAACGCAGGAATTCAAGATTCTCTTATACGTTTATCTTTTGGAATAGAGAATGAAGAAGATCTTCTTGAAGATATAGATCAAGCTTTAAAACAAAACAACTAAATAAGTTTTTCATCATGTAATGAAATCCCTACGCGGGATAGTTCTTCGCGAATTAAATCTGAAAGAACCCAGTTTCTTTTTTTTCTTGCTTCTATTCGAATTCTTATTAATATTTCAGTGAGTATGTCTAATTTTTTAGACGTTGTTTCAAAGGAATTTTTTTCTATCTTTTGAAGACCAAGTATATCAAATAAAAAATGATTCATATATTTTTTTAATAAATGGATAGAATCCCCTATATAGTTAATAGAATGATTCAAAATGTGAGTCACTTTGAAAAGATGAGAGATTAATAATGGGGTGTTAAAATCATCATTAATAGCTTCATAACAATTTTTTATCCATTTATTTACATCAAATTTTGATATATTTTTTTTATCACTAGAAAAAAATTCTAATTTTTCTATTGCATTAATTAAACGATGATATCCTTTTTCAGCATCTATAAGTCCTTTTTGAGAAAAGTTTAAAAGGCTACGATAATGAGATTGTAATATAAAGAATCGAATGACTATTGGATGATATTTAGATATTAAATCTTTTGTGGATAAGTAATTTCCTGTAGATTTACTCATTTTTTTTCCATTTAAAGTAAGCATATTTGTATGCATCCAATAATTTGCAAGATTATTCTTGTTATAAATTCCTATGGCTTGTGCTAATTCACATTCATGATGGGGAAATTTAAGATCTATTCCTCCACCGTGAATATCAAAAAATTCTCCTAAATATTTTGTACTCATCGTGGTGCATTCTATATGCCAACCTGGAACTCCTTTTCCCCATGGAGAATTCCAGTTCATAATATGACTGTGTTTAGTTCTTTTCCAAAGAGAAAAATCTTGAAAATGTCGTTTTTCACCAAAAAAATCAGATTTTTTCTGAACAAGTTGATCAATTCTATTATGACTCAATATTCCATAAGAATATAATTGGCTATATTTTTTGACGTCAAAATAAACAGATCCATTATTTTCGTAAGCTAGATTTTTTTGAATCAATTTTTGAATCATATCAATTTGTTCTATAATATGACCAGTAGCTGTTGGTTCAATACTTGGAGGTAAAGTATTGAAAATATTTAATATATGATGAAAAGATAAAGTATATTTTTGAACAATTTCCATAGGTTCAAGTCCTTCAAAACGAGATCTTTGATGAATTTTATCTTCTCCTTCATCACTATCATTTTCTAAATGTCCTACATCCGTAATATTTCTGATATAGCGTACTTTATAACCTAAATGTTTAAAATAACGAAAAACTAAATCGAATAATATAAAAGTACGACAGTTTCCCAAATGAAGGTGATTATAAACCGTGGGTCCACAAACATAAATTCCTATATATTCCTTGTGAATAGGTTTAAATAATTCTTTTTTTTCGGTAAAAGAATTATATATTTTTATATGATCTCGTATATAACGTAGATAGTTTTCTTCTATCTTCAGTAAGATCATGATCTTCCAATATAATGGAAAAATTCTCTTCGAATTTCCGAATCTCTTTTAAATGCTCCTACTAATTCAGTAGTGATAGTTCTGGTGTCTATATCTCGAATTCCACGAGAATTTACACATAAATGTTTTGCGTCTATAACACAAGCCACATCTTTTGTATTTAATATCTTTTGCAAAGATTTAACAATTTGCATAGTTAAACGTTCTTGAACTTGTGGTCTTTTTGCGTAAAAATTTACGATTCTATTAATTTTAGAAAGACCCAAAACCTTTCCATTGGAAATGTAACCAACATGTGCTTTTCCAACAATAGGTAGAAAATGATGCTCACAAGTAGAATAAACGATTATGTTTTTTTCTATCAACATCTGATTATACTTATATTTATTTTCAAAGGTGGATAAATGAGGATAATTTTTTGGATTTAGTCCGCTAAATATTTCTTTTATAAACATTTTGGCTACACGTTTAGGTGTACTACGTAAACTATCATCATTCATATCCAAACCTAAAATTTCCATGATGTGGAAAAAATGTTTTTCTATTTTATCAATTTTTTTTTCGTCGCTTATAAGAAAAGCATCATCACGTAGTGGAGTTCCATGATTTTCTAAAAAATTAGTATCCTTATTATCTTTTTCTAAAAATTTTTTATACTCTTCTCCCATCATAATTTAACTTAATCCATGAAAAACAAAGGTACGAAAAGGTTTTTGGATTGATATGTTTCTCTTTGTTTTCCAAGAATCAGGAGATTATTTTTCCATTTCTTAAAATATCAGGAATTTTACAGATAGGAATAGGTCTCATCTTGTGTTCATTTTTTTTGTGTAGATATTGATATATTTTTAAAATATCATATTCTCTTCTTTTAAAGGTTTCATGAAAATTTTTTTCCTTTTTTTTTGCGATTTTCATGGCCCATTCTAATTCTTCATAAGTAGCTTTTAACTGATCTTCATCGGATCTTTGATCTTCCCATAATCCATCTGTAGGTTCAGCTTTTTGTATTCCATCAAGAATATTTAATTCTTTAGCAATACAACGGATTTCACTTTTAGTTAAATCTGCTATAGGATGTATATCTACGCCTCCGTCTCCATATTTTGTAAAAAATCCAACTCCAAAATCTTCTACTTTATTTCCAGTTCCCACCACTAGACAATTCTCTATATTTGCGTAATAATATAGAGTTAACATACGGAGACGAGATTTTGCATTGGCTAAGGCTAAAGGTTTATTTTTTTTTTCTGTAATATTATCATTTATAGTGTGAATAAAAGAAGTGAATAAAGAAGATAGATCTTTTTTTAAATGATGAATATTTAAAAATCTAGATTTTAAAAAATTTACATGTTGTTCAGATAGAAAATTTGGATTTTTTTCTAAAATAGGCATTTCTAATGTAAAAATTGGATATTTAGTCATAGCTACTAATATGGAGGTCACAGCAGAATCTATTCCTCCGGATATTCCAATAACAAAACCATTTGATTGAGTTTTTTTTATGTATTTTTTTAACCACTGGACAATATAATGAACTATTTTTTTTGCATTATTTATCATTTCAAATAGATTTTAGATATTTTGGTTGTGAAAAAAAATAATAAATAAAGATGACTTTGATCCTAAATTTGGAAACTTCTACAAAAAATTGCTCGGTTAGCATAGCAAAAAACGGGATAGGCTTAATCTCCATAGAAGAACATACGGATAAACATCTTCATTCAGAAAAATTACATACATTTATACAATATGCTATAAAAATTTCAAAGATTAATATAAATGATTTACAATCCATTTGTGTAAGTCAAGGTCCCGGGTCCTACACTTCCTTAAGAATAGGAGTATCGGCTGCTAAAGGTCTATGTTATGCTTTAGGGATTCCTTTATTATCATTAGATTCATTAACTATCTTGAGTCAAAAAATAGATGTCCAAGATGGATTTTTAATTCCTATGATACATGCAAAATCCGATTTTTTTTATACAACTTTATATAATAGATCTAAAAAAAGATTATGTCCTATTTCTATCAAGAAGTTTGGTAGTGATTTTTTTCAATCTATAACAGAAAATAAAAAAGTATATTTATTTGGGAATATAACTTTTCCAAAAGTAAAGAAGTTATTTACGGATAATTTTCGTTTTATTTTTCCTGTTTATCCATCTGCCATGGATATGTCTTTTCTTTCTTACGTGAAATTTTGTAATAAAAAATTCAATAACATTGAAGAGTTTATTCCTTTTTATTTATAATTAATTATAAAACCAAATAAAGAGTTTTTTGAATAGAATTATTAGAATAGGAAAAGAAATAGCTCATGGATTATTTCTCAATCAATAGAAGTTCACTAAGTCTTTCAGAGACATTGTTTTCATAGGATCCATTTTATTTCATTCTAATTTGTAAATTGGAAAAATTGTGATTCTCTATCTTCCAGTATAGAACGTTAATTTTTGAAACCTTTAGGAGGTGGATGTTTTATCCACCTATTGGAGTCCATGCCATCATTAAAAATAAAATTATTTATTTTACCGGAAAATTATTCAGTTTAAATGGCATGAAAAAAATAAGAAAAACAAAAATAGGAACTAATTATTAACCTGTTATAGGATTATAGGATATCAGTGTGCAAAGAAAATAAAAGAATATGAGAATAAAAAATATTTCATACTAAGAGTAAGCAGAGCCAGTCATGACCCAAATTATATTCAGAAATATATTACCATTTATAACTCCAATAACATTTTTTTATATAATTATTTCTTTAGGATGGAAAACATTTCTAAATCCTGTTTTAGATATAGGAATTCTCATGGGAATCGTATTCCTACTTAGTATTTTTCATTTTTGTTTTTTTTTCGAAAGGAGTCTCTACAAGGGATATAAATCCATGATTTTTTTATCTTTTTTTATTTTAATTACTTCTTTTATTTTTTCTGTTGGACAATTCTTTTTTTCAAAAACTGATAAAACAACAGATATACAAATAACCTTATTAATTTGTTTGACTTTATACATATTGATTCGTATTACCTATTTTATGCGAATAATATATGTCAAAATACATAATCCTGCTTTTATTTTTATTACTAGTTTTGTATTTCTATCTTTTGTAGGGGCAGTCTTGCTTATGCTTCCGACTTCTACAGTTCAAAAAATATCCTTTATAGATGCCTTGTTTACTTCTACTAGTGCCGTTTGTGTGACAGGTCTAGTCGTATTAGATACCGCAAAAGATTTTACCTATTTGGGAAAAGTGATTATTATAACGTTAGTAGAACTCGGAGGTTTAGGAATTTTAACCATCACTTCTTTTTTTAGTTATTTTTTTATGGACGGGATTTCTTTTAGAGAAGGAATATACATTAGCAATTTTTTGAATACAAAAACTACTAATAATGTTCTTAGTTTAGCCGTAAAAGTTGTTCTGTTTACTTTAACAGTAGAAATTATAGGAACTTTGTTAATTTATTTTTCTATTAATAAGGAAAAAAGTTTTATAGAAACTGATAGTCTTTTATTTTTTTCTATTTTCCATTCTATATCCGCTTTTTGTAATAGTGGATTTTCTACTCTTAGTGAAGGTCTTTATTCTGAATCTGTTAGATTTAATTATCTATTACAATTTATTATTGCCTGTTTATTAATATTGGGAGGAATAGGTTTTAATATTTTATTTAACTTTTTTACATATATATGGATGACAATCAAAAAATATTTTTATAGAGTTTTTAAAGAGGAATATTTGAGATATCCTGCTCATATTGTTACTTTGAATACAAAAATTGTTGTATTCACAACCTTTATCTTACTTTTTTTTGGAACCATTTTTTATTATTTCAGTGAATTTCATTTCTCTCTTATCGAACATCCTTCTTTTACTGGAAAATGGATTGCTTCATTTTTTTCTTCTGCCACATCTAGAACAGCAGGATTTCAAGTATTAAACCTGAATAAATGGACCCCAATTACTATATTATTTACGATTTTTTTGATGTGGATTGGAGCCTCTCCCGCTTCTACAGGTGGAGGAATTAAGACAAGTACTTTTGCATTAGCATTAATGAATGTGATTTCTTTATCTAGAGGAAATAATCGATTAGAAATTCAAAGAAAAGAGATTTCTTCAGAGTCTGTTAGACGTTCTTTTGCTATTATCATATTATCTTTAATTGTCATATATATAAGTATTTTGATTATTCTTTTTTTTGATCCAGAAAAAGAGATTTTATCCATTTCTTTTGAAGTTTTTTCCGCTTTTTCAACAGTAGGATTATCTTTAGGGATTACTTCTAATTTATCTAATGGAAGTAAGTTCGTGTTAATCATTTTAATGTTCTTAGGAAGAATTGGAATTTTTAATATTATGGTAGGATTATTAAAAAATAGAATAAATAGTCATTATTATTATAGATTTCCTCAAGGAAATATTCTCATATGAAAATTATAATTATCGGATTAGGAAATTTTGGAAGATCTTTAGCTCTCAATTTAACAGACAATGGTCATGAAGTTTTTGGAGTAGACTATAAAATGGAAAAAGTAGATTTATTAAAAGATCATATAGCCAATGTTGTATGTATGGATGCTAATAATGAAGCCGCTTATAAAGTATTGCCGATACAACAAGCTGATTTAGGAATTGTAGCTATTGGAGAAAACGAAGGATCATCAATAGTCACTACGGCGATATTAAAAAAATATAAACACCTTAGAATAGTTAGTCGATCTTTATCAAAAATACATGATACCATATTAGAAGCTATGGGGATTAACGATGTTGTCCATCCAGAGCAAGACGCAGCTTTCAGATTAACTAAACAAATATCCTTTAATTATGCTTTAGATTATTTTAGAGTGGATAATAAATATTCTATTGCAGAAGTTTTTTCTCCATATTCTTTTCATGGAAAGTCTGTGAAAAGTCTAAAATTAACACAAAAATATTCCGTTTCTTTAATCACGGTAATACGAGATATGAAAAATCAGATGTTGTATAAGGGAAAGGGAAGTTCATCTACAAGAAAAGTGGTTGGATTGGTAACTGGAGATACTATTCTTCAAAAAGGAGATATATTGACACTTTTTGGATCTAATAAATCCATAATGAATTTTGTAAAAGAAAAAAATCATGATTAAAATTCTTTTTTTATCAAAAAAGTTTTTTTATGAAATCTTGTGATTTTTTTATCCGTAAAAGTATTCTACTTTACAGAAAAAACCTATTCTAGGAAATGATCGATTCATTATAAAAATAGAAAATATGTTCAGTTATCACCGTTATTTTTATATATAAGGATATTTATATTTTTTACTTTCTTGAAAAAAAGGGTTTCCAATAGAATGAAGTTTTTTTTTGTTTAAGTTTCTAAATAAAATATAGCTAAAAATAGAACCTATCAATAGAAAAGATCCAATTTCAGATAATCCAAATTGAGCATCAAAGATTCCATTTACATCTGGAGCTATTAAATTATATATATCTATATAATGTCCAAAAAGTAATATACTAGCAATTGTCAAGACTATTCTTGGGTTCGTTTTACATCTACTGCTCATTAAACCTAAAAAGGGAATCAAAAAATTTGGAATGAGCATCCAAAAATGAATGGATCCGTAAACTTCTTTTCTTTTTATAAAAAAAGAAATTTCTTCCGGAATGTTTCCGTACCAATAAAGCATAAACTGTGAAAACCACAAATAAGTCCACAGTAAACTACTGGAAAAAAGGTATTTACTTAAATCATGTAAGTGATTTTCATTAAAAAAAGGTAAACATCCTTTTTTTTTTAGATAAATAGAAATTATAGTAATGGTGCTTATTCCTGTTACCATATAGGTACTCAAAATATACCAACTAAATAAAGTACTAAACCAATGAGGATTCAAAGACATTATCCAGTCCCATCCCATAAAAATAGATGTGATAGAAAAAAATATTATAAATATGATAGATAAAAAATTTAGTTTTTTGTAATCTTTCAAAGAACATGTTTTATCTAAAATAGAAGATGTTTTTTTTATTTTGAAATAAAAAAAACACCAGCCAATTATATAGATCAAACTTCTGATTAAGAAAAAGGGAATGTTTAAAAATAACTTTTTATTTGCAATGATTTTATCATATTCTAAGGAATTCGGATCATATAAAGTAGGATCCATCCAATGAAATATATGAATGTAATCCATAGCATTTAATAATAATATTATTAGAATCATCACTCCTCCATATGGAATAAAAGAAGAAATTTCTTCCATGATAGGATGGATGATAATAGACCATCCGGATTTGGAGACATATTGTATCCCTAAAAAAAATAAAGATCCTAGAGAAATACTGGTAAAATAAAATAGAGACATATATAATCCTATCCAGGGTTGATTTTCTATTTTTTCGGATTTTTGTAAAGTATTTTTTTTATTTTCTATAGATTTCTTTTCTAAAAAAAGTTCTTTTTTTTTGGAAAAAAAAATTTTCTTTGAAAAAGGAGTTTGATCAAAAAGAAGAATAAAAAAACCTATGAACATTATAAAAATAATAATTTTTTTCTTTTTTTGAGAAAATTGATACATCTTTTATTTTTTTAGACTATTGATTCTTTAGAATCATTATATATTCTGCCACTTTCCATCTATCTATTTCATTTAATTGAGAGGCATAGGAACTCATGTTATTTTTTCCATAAGTAATCACATGATAAATACTACCAATGGTAATATCTCTATCTTTATAACTGGGAATTCCTAATATTTTTTCTTTTTTTACTAAAAAACCTTGTCCATCTCCATTTTCTCCATGACATATAGAACAGTTAATTTTATAGATATTTTTTCCGTCTTCTATGATTTTATTGAATTCCTCCTTATTACTCTTTTTTAAAGGGGATTTCAATATTTTTTTATATAGATTATATCCTTTCTGGGTTCCATCAGATGGATAAAAATTAAATCCATAAGAATTTCTTGGAATAGTTCCTTTCACAGGCAAAAGAGATGAAGTTTTCCCTTTTATAAAAAGAGTAATTCCACTCTTTTTAAGAGTTTTTTTATAATTTGGATATGGATCTGAATAAGGCTCGTATGCATCTGAATAGTACATATCCGGCATATATACTCTATTAGGTTTTGATTTATCAAACCAACAAGAATTCAGTGTTATAAATATAAAAAGGATAAGAACATAAAGATATTGATTTTTCATATTTGAGCTATTTTAGTTATATTCACTTCCATAGCTCCATTTTCTTTTAAAAAATTCCGTAATTTTTCAGCATTTTCTTCTGTATAAATTTCTATTAGAAACATATTATCAGTAGTTCTAGGATCCGGATTTTTTGGAGTAGATCCTGGAAATAATTTACATTGAAAAAGATAAGTTATGCACATAAAATGTGCAGAAAAAAAAATAGATAATTCAAATATGACAGGAATAAAAGAAGGAACATTTTGAATCCAAGAATAAGATGGTTTTCCTCCAATATTTTGAGGCCAATCATAAATCATTGTATACCAAGTTATTAAAATAGATAAAAAAAATCCTATAAGTCCATAGATAAAAGATAAAAAGGACAAATTTGTTTTTTTTAATTTAAGTAATTTATTCAAATTATGAATGGGAAAAGGTGAATAAACTTCATGTATATTGATGTTCTTTTTTCGAAGAATTTTTAAATGATTTATCATTAAATCTTCATGATCATATAAGGCCTGAATATTAAATACGGATTTATTCATTTTTTATAACATTTTTTTTGGACCATTTCAAGGTCAATATTGTTTTTAGTTCTGCTTGTGATATAACTGGAAATACACGTATGTATAACAAATAAAGAACGAAAAAAAAACCAATAGTTCCTATAAATATCCCTACATCCACAAATGAAGGCATGAAACCAGTCCAAGAAGAAGGCAAGTAATCATGACTTAGATTTAAAACAATAATATCAAACCTTTCAAACCACATTCCAATATTGATAAAAATTGCTATGATATAAGACCAAAAAAAACTTCTTCTTACAGATTTAATCCATAAAAATTGGGGAATCAATACATTGCAAATAATTAACGCCCAAAAAGCCCACCAAAATGGTCCTATTGCAGCTTTTACAGAAAAATAAGTGAACTCTTCGAAAGGGCTGCTAGAATACCATGAAAGGATAAATTCGGATATATAAGCTAATAAAACTATTCCTCCTGTTAATAAAATGATCATATTCATATATTCAATATGATTTCTAGTTATATAACTTTCTAAAGAAAGGACTTTTCTAGCTACTCCCAATAAAGTTTGTACCATTGCAAAACCTGAAAATATAGCTCCAGCTACGAAATAAGGAGGAAATATAGTGCTATGCCAACCCTTAATCACAGAAGTAGAAAAATCAAATGAAACAATAGTATGTACTGAAAAAACTAACGGAGTGCATAATCCAGCTAGCAATAAAGAAATTTCTTCAAATCTTTGCCAATCTTTGGATGTTCCTCCCCATCCAAAACTAAGAATTCCATATATCTTTTTCTGTATAGGATCTGTGACTCTATCTCTGATCATAGCAAAATCTGGAATTAATCCCATAAACCAAAACACAGTAGAAACAGAAAAATAAGTACTAATAGCAAATACGTCCCATAAAAGTGGAGAATTAAAATTAGGCCACAAAGAACCAAATTGATTTGGAATTGGCAAAACCCAATGAGCATTCCATGGTCTTCCCATGTGTATGATAGGAAATAATCCAGCTTGGATAACCGCAAAAATAGTCATAGCTTCAGCTGATCGGTTAATAGATAAACGCCATTTTTGACGAAACAATAATAAAACAGCAGAAATCAAAGTTCCAGCATGACCAATTCCAACCCACCAAACAAAATTAGTAATATCCCAAGCCCAATTTATAGTTCTATTTAAACCCCAGACTCCTATTCCCGTACCTATAGTATAAAAAACGCATCCTAAACCCCATAAAAAAGCCATAATTGAGATTAATAAAGATATCCACCATAGCTTTCCAGCTTTATTTTCTATTGGTCTCAAAATATCCTCTGTGATATTTTGAAACGTTTTATTTCCTAAAATCAATGGTTCTCTTATAGAGGATTCATGGTTTTTATTTAGTTTTAACATAATAATCCCTTCTTTCTATTTCAAATTTCTAATCTTTAATTGATAGGATACATTCGGACGTATTCCGAGAAATTCCAGAAGTTTATAATTTCTTTGATCTTTAATTTTTTCTAAAATATGGCTATCCTTGTCATTAACATCTCCAAAAGTAATTGCTTTTGTAGGACAAGAAACACTACAAGCTGTTTCAAATTCTTCATCTTTTATATTTCTATTTTCTTTTTTTGCAATTCCTATAACAGATTGTGTTCTTTGTATGCATAAAGAGCATTTTTCCATAACTCCTCTGCTTCTAACAACAATATCTGGATTAAGAACCATTCTTCCTAGATCATTATTCATATGAAAATCAAATTTTTTGTTATTAGCATAATTAAACCAATTAAAACGTCTTACTTTATAAGGACAATTATTTGCACAATAACGTGTTCCTACACAACGATTATATGCCATCATATTTTGACCTTGCTCTCCATGAGATGTAGCACCAACCGGACATACAGTCTCACAAGGAGCATTTTCACAATGCTGACACATGACAGGTTGAAAAGAAACTTTTGGATTTTTGAAAAATTCATCCTTAGAATTTTCTTTTTCGGAATAATATCTATCCACACGTAACCAATGCATATCTCTAGATTTTCTAATCTCTTCTTTTCCCACAATAGGAACATTATTTTCCGAATGACATGCAATAATACAAGCTCCACATCCAATACAAGCATTCAGATCTATAGACAAATGAAAATGATGACCTTTTTTATTATCTTTTTCTTTTCCAAAAAGGCCATTCCAAATAGGAGCCTTCTCTTCTGGTTCATTCCAAATTTCTTTAGAATGTTTTAAAAAAGTTTCTAAATCTGTTTCTTTGACTATATTTCTTCCTTCAGTTGTATTTTGTAACTGGATACAAGCAAATTTATGTATTTTATTTACTTTTTTTATCTGTATATTTTTTTGTATCAAATGAAAATTTTCGTAAAGTACATAAGCATTTTTTCCTTTGATCATTTGAGAAAATTTTCCTATTTTTTGTCCATATCCAAAAGATAAACCGATAGAACCTATAGCTTGTCCAGGTTGAATATAAACAGGGATATCTGCAATCAAAATTTTTTGATCTTTGATTAAATCTACACAATGTCCATTCATAGCTCCTATTCCTGTATACCAATTTCTTACTCCTATTTTTTTTGCATCATCATATGATATAGTTAAATAATTTTCCCAAGTAGTCCGCGTAATTGGATCTGGAAGTTCTTGAAGCCATGGATTGTCATATTGATGGCCGTCTCCTAGACTTGTTTTTGTGTATAATCTAAGTTCAAAATTTTTATCTAATTTATTTTTTTCATCTCTAGAAATAGAATATTTTTCCTTAGATAGAACATTGTTTTTTCGAATGATATTTTCTTCTTTTTCCACTACTCCGTGAAACAAAGCTTCCTGAAAAGAGGAAACATTGGATTTGGGAATAATTTCTTTTTCCCAAATGTTTTTTAAGTATTCGTAATAATTTTTTTCTGGATTTTTTCCCCAAATCATTAAAGAATCTTGAAATTGTCTTGTATTAAATATACACTGAATAGTAGGCTGAATCAGGGTGTAAATCCCTGTAACAGGATGAGTGTCTCCCCAACTTTCTAGCCAATGAGGAATGGGCGCTAATACATCCATTAATTCATTGGTTTCATCTTTTTTCATAGAAAAAGATATAGTAACTGGTATTTTTCTTAAAAATTTTTTTATTTCATGAGAAAGGGAAGAAGGAAGACTATAGACTGGATTAGTATTATGAATTAATAAAGCTCCAACTTTTTCTTTTTCTAAATTTTTTATAAAGTTCTTTAGTTTATCATCATCACTTTCTTTTGATAAAAAAAATTTATTTTTTTGTAAAGCTTGACTATGAATTTTTTGATTTATTAAAAAAGAAAAAATATATGCTTCTTTACTTCCATCTGCAAGAACTACACTTTTTGATCCTTTTTTTTGAATTAAGTCAGTTATTTTTTTTACCATTTCACTATTAGTTTCTTTTTGAAGAACTAGTTTTTGGTAAACTTCAAATAACATTTTTTCTATATCTGATGGCTTTTTTGAAATACGAATGTCCGCATTGGCTCCAGATAGACTCATATTACTTTCTATCTGAATGTGTTGTATCATAGATTTTTTTGGATTTTTATTCCTTGTATAGGAATTACTCATATTTTCCGGACTCCAATCTCCTAAAAAATCAGCATCGAAAGATACTATTAATTCCGTTTTTGATAAATCAAAAAGTGGAAAACCTCGGAATCCAAATATTTCTGCTGCAGCATCTAAAGCTTTTGAATAAGAAATAGCATCATAAGTAATCCATTTTGTGGTTGGATATGTTCTTGTAAAATCTTGGATTAATTTTTTGGTCGAAAAACTTGGATAAGAGGACGAAAAGATTACAATATCTTTTTTTAGTTCTGATATTTTTTCTAAATGAGAAATGACATAGTTATCTATTTGATGCCAAGAACATTTATTTTCCTTAATAAAAGGATTTTTTAACCTTTTCTCATCATAAAGAGATAACAAAGAAGATTGAATTCTAGCTGATGTGGTATTTAAATAATTGGAAGTTAGATTAGGTTCTATTTTTATAGGACGTCCTTCTCTGGTTTTAACTAATACACTTCCAATATCAAAGGGGTCTATCATGGTAGATGCGTAATAGGTAGGAATGCCTGGAGTAATCACTTCTGGTTTTACGACATAAGGAATGGATTTTATTACCGGACCTTTACATGCAGCTAAAGTAACAGAAGCTGTACTAAAACCTACCCATTTCAAAAAATCACGTCTAGAGGTTCTATTTTTTAAAAAATTTTTAATTGGGATATCTATTTTAGAAATAGCGTTTTCTTTTTTATTTGATTTCATCATAAATAATTTATTAAGAAAAATAAATGACGGATTAAGTTATTTAATAGTGACATTTAGCACATTCTGTACCACCAATCATATCTATGGTTATTTTTTTTCCTTTCTTTTTTTGGATAAAATTGGAAAAATACTTTTGATAATATTGATTATTAATATCTATTTCTGTTTCTCGATGACAAGAAATGCACCATTCCATGGTAAAATCTTGAGACATTTCTACTTGATCCATATTTTGAACATCTCCATGACAAGCATTACAAGTCAAATCTACTTTTTTTGATTTTTTGATCATTTTTTCTCCTGTTATTATATGTTGAGAATGATCAAAATGAACAAAATCAGGCATATTGTGTATTCGTATCCATTGAATAGGATTTATATTTTGAGAATATTCCCTTTTTTCTGGATTCCAACCCACAGAATGGTATATTTTTTGTATTTCCTGATTATATATTTCCCTACTCTTTCCTTTTTCAATATAATCACCTTTATATTCATTGATAGTGATATGACAATTCATACAAATATTTGCAGAAGGAATTCCAGATACTTTGCTATATTTTGCTGAAGAATGACAATACTGACAATCAATTCCATTGATACCAGAATGAATTTTATGAGAAAACAAAATGGGTTGTTCTGGTTTATATCCTTTATTTACATCTATTTTCATTAAAAATATCCAAATTCCGTATATTCCTAATAAGAATAAAAATCCTATAAAACAAGATAGGAAAGCAAAATTTTTTTTCTTCTTTCCTAAAAATTTAAATAAAACAGAATATATCCAAAAATCTTTTTTATCTCTTTTCTTATAAAGAAGATCTTCATTTAATAATAATTTAGTTAAAATTTGAATTTTGTATAAAATCCAAAGTAAAATCGCAGATAAAATACTAAGTCCAAAAACAATTATTTTAATTAAAAATGGGTTTTCTTCCAATTCTAACTTGGCATTTTTTTCCTTTTTTTCGTCATCAGGACTTTCTTTCTTGATGACAGGATTTTTGATAAAAGATAATATATCATCTATTTCCTGTTCGGATAATTGAGGAAATAAATTCATTTCCACATTTCCATATTCTTTGTAAATGGCTATAGCGTCTTTATCTCCACTTTGTCGAAGAGATTTGTTATCCACAATCCATTTATGTAACCATTCTCTGCTTCTTTTTTCGGTAATACCAGCTAGAGGGGGTCCGATCATTTTTTTTTCTAAATCTATAGAGTGACAAGACGTACAATTCTTTTTAAAAAGTTCTGTCCCTTTTTCTGCATTTCCTTTTATATCTTTTGCTTCAATTTTTAGAAAAAAAGAAAAGAAAAAAAGGAAAAAAAATAAAAAATATTTCATAATATTTTACTCTTAGACTCCACATTAATTCCACAAAATAATAGAATAAAAGAAAAAAATCCCATTTTTTGGAAAAAAAAATTCGTAAATTCCTTTAATTTATTTTGTAAATTTGTTTTTTATTCATAGAAAACAATATGCAATATGAATAGAATTTCTTTCTTAATCATCATGACAATGATAATGTTTAATTCTTTGAAAGCTGATCAAGTACCTAATAATAAAATTAGATTTTTTGAGGAAACCCTGTCAAATGGACTACATGTTATTTTACATCAAGATAACACAAATCCTTTGGTATCTATTTCCGTTTTATATCATGTAGGAACTAAAAATGAATCTCCCGGAAAATCCGGTTTTGCTCATTTTTTTGAACATTTAATGTTTGAAGGTTCCAAAAATATTAAAAGAGGAGAATTTTTCAAATATATAGCTTCTAATGGGGGAAAGAATAATGCTTATACCAATCATGATGAGACTTGTTATTACGAAGTTTTGCCATCAGATCGCCTCCCTTTAGCCTTATGGTTGGAATCTGAAAGAATGCTTCATGCAAAAATAGATGCAGAAAGCATTAATATTCAAAGAGAAGTAGTCAAAGAAGAAAAAAAAATGCAAATAGAAAATCAACCGTATGCTAAAGCTATCTCAGAAATTATTCCTTCTTTATTATTTAAGAAACATCCTTATAAGTATCCTATTATTGGTTTTGAAGAAGATTTAGATTCTGCTACAGAGGTAGATTATAAAAAATTTTATGAAACTTATTATGTTCCCAATAACGCTACTTTAGTGGTAGCAGGTGATTTTGATATGAAAGAAGCAAGGAATTTGATTCAAACATATTTTTCTCCTATTCCAAAAGGAAAAATAGATTTTCACATGAAGAGAATAGAAGAAAACCCTATTAGAAAGGAAATTTTTTCTACCTATGTAGATAAAAATACTAAAGTTCCTGGTGTTTTTTTGTCGTATAGACTTCCAAAAATAACGGATAAAGATTCTTATGTATTAAAAATTATAGATCATATTCTTTCTTCTGGAGAAAGTTCACGGATAATGAAAAATGTTGTAAATAATCAACAGTCAGCTTCTTATGCAGGATCTTTTTTAGATTCTATGGAAGATTACGGTATTTTCATTATATACGGATTAATAAATCCTGGAGTGACTTTAGAAAAATTAACAAAAGTTATAGATAAAGAAATAGAAAATTTAAAAGAAAAAGGAATAAAACCGTATGAATTAGAAAAACACAAGAATTTTTTTGAAAAAAAATTTCTTTTCGAGAATTATTATATGAGTGGAATAGCAGAAAATTTAGCTCATTATCATTTATACTATAAAAACGCAGATTTAATTAATACAGATATAGAAAAATACCGTGAAATATCTGTGGAAGATATTAAGATAGTTGCTAATAAATATTTAAATAAAAATAGTAGAGTCCGTTTATATAATGTTCCAACTAGTTAAATTTTTTAATCAAAAAATTATTCTTCTTATAATAACCATCAACATTTTTTTTCAAACAAATATGTTTTCTCAAATAGTTAATCGTAGTTTTCCACCTAAGTCTTTAACAAGAAAGACTGTTATCAATATTGAAAAACCTCAGTTTTTTCAAATGAAAAATGGATTAAAAGTTTTAGTTGTAGAAAATCATAAACTTCCTTTAGTTAGAGTAGGTTTAGAATTAGACTATAAACCTTTTTTGGAAAAAGAAAAGGCTGGAATAAAAAAGATTTTTGGACAAATGCTTCGTTCTGGAACAAAGAATTCTTCTAAGGAAGAATTAGATGAAATAATTGATTATATAGGAACCACTTTGTATACTTCTTTTTCAGGAATATCTATTTCTACTTTAAAAAAACATTTAGAAAAGTCTATTGCTATTATGAGTGATATTTTGATGAATAGTCAATTTGATAATTCTAAAGAATTGGAAAAAATAGTCAAACAAAAGATTATAGATATTCACTTATCAGAAAAGGATCCCAATGCCATTTTACAACGGGTACGAAATGTTTTATATTTTGGAAAAAATCATCCTTATGGAGAATATGAAACTTATGATACAATAAAAAACATTACTCTTAAAGATTTAAAAAAATTATATCGTAAATATTACATTCCAAATATCTCTTATCTTTCTTTTATAGGAGATGTCTCTTTACAAGAAGCAAAACAATTATGTGAACATTATTTATCTAAATGGAAAAAAAGATCTTTTTCTCAAGGAAAACAAATTTTAAAAAAATCAAATTTTTCTCCAAAAATAGAAATAGATTTAGTGGATATACCTTCTCTGACTCAATCTACCATTTGTTATGGTGGGCCTGTATTTTTTCAGAAAAATGATCCTACTTATTTTTCTTCTATTTTAGCTAATGGAATTCTTGGAGGAGGACCTCAAAGTCGTTTATTTTTAAATCTTCGAGAAAAGAAAGCTTATACATATGGAATTTATTCTGTTTTGAAATCAGATAAGGATATAGGTTATTTTTCTGTTTATACTCAGGTTAGAAATGGAGTCACAGATCAAGCTATAAAAGATATTCTAAAAGAAATTGTAGAAATTACCACAAATAAAGTTACCCCAGAAGAATTGAATATTAAGAAAAAAGAGATATGTGGTTTATTTATTCTAGATTTAGAAGATCCAAATAGAATTAGTGATTTTTTTATAAGTGAATTAAAAAATAATCTTCCAAGTGGATTCTATAAAAATTATTTGAATAGTGTTCAATCCGTCACGATTTCTGATGTACATTCTTCATGTAAAAAATTTTTTTCTGTAAAAAATGGGAGAATTTTAATTATAGGAAAAGCTAATGAGCTTTTACCTATTTTGAAAAATTTTGATTATCCTATTCGTTTTTTTGATAAATTTGGAACAATGTTAAAATGAGTATAAATTGAAATGAAAGAAGATTATTCCTCTTTAGAGGATCGTATTATTTCTATATTGAAAAGAATATATGATCCAGAAATACCGGTAGATATTTATGAATTGGGTCTGATTTATGATATACAAATCTCTCATGAAAATGAGGTCAAAATAGTGATGACACTCACTACATCGAATTGTCCAGTTGCAGATAGTTTGCCTATAAAAGTCAAAGAAGAAGTTGAATCTATTGAAGAAATTAAAAAAGTGAATGTCGTTTTAACATTTGATCCTCCTTGGAAAAGAGAATTTATGAGTGAAGAAGCTCGTTTAGAACTTGGAATGTTGTAAATTTTTAATATATATATGAGCATTTTTAGTTTACTATTTTATGGATTATTAATTCTTTTAATCCTTTCTTTTTTTTCTAGCTTTATTTTTATAGTTCATCAAGAAACCGCTTCTATTGTTGAAAGACTTGGAAAGTTTCATAGTATTCGTCAAGCGGGATTACATTTAAAGATTCCTTTCATAGATAATATAGTAGGAAAATTAACATTGAAAATCCAACAATTAGATATTTTAGTGGATACAAAAACCAAAGATAATGTTTTTGTGAAAGTAAAAATATCGGTTCAATTTCAAGTGATTAAAAACAAGATATATGAAGCTTTTTATAAATTGGACAATTCTCATTCACAAATTACTTCCTATATATTTGATGTTGTGAGAGCTGAAGTTCCAAAAATGCGTTTAGATGATGTTTTTGAACGAAAAGATCATCTAGCTCTTGTTGTAAAGGGAGAGCTAGAAGGTGCTATGTTAAATTATGGATATTCTATTATTAAAGCTTTAGTTACAGATTTGGATCCAGATGAACAGGTGAAACATGCTATGAATCGCATTAATACAGCTGAAAGAGAAAAAGTAGCGGCTGAGTATAAAGCAGAAGCTGAAAGAATTAAAATAGTGGCTAAAGCTAAAGCAGAAGCTGAAAGTAAAAAATTACAAGGAAAAGGAACAGCAGATCAGCGCAGAGAAATAGCTAGAGGAATTTTAGAATCTGTAGAAGTTTTAAACAATGTAGGAATCAATTCACAAGAGGCGTCTGCCTTAATTGTCGTGACGCAACATTATGACACCCTTCAATCTATGGGGGAAAATTCCAATGCTAATTTAATTTTATTACCTAATTCTCCAGGAGCTGCTAGTGACATGTTGAATAATATGATAACATCATTCAATGTATCTAGTCAAATTGGAGAATCTATAAAAAAGAAAAATGACACTAAAAATAGTAAAAAAAATAAATAAAATTACATGGAAATAATAGGAAGAGTTAAGAAATTATTTGATATTCAAAAATTTGATAGTGGATTTAAAAAAAGAGAAATGGTTCTTACTACGGAAGAACCGTATCCTCAAAATATATTGATAGAATTTATTCAAGATAAAGTGGATTTATTAGGCTCTATAAGACCAGAGGATAAAATAAAAGTTTTTATTAATCTTCGTGGAAGAGAATGGACAAATCCAGAAGGAATCATCAAATATTTTAATTCAATACAAGGATGGAAAATTGAAGAAATCCAGCATTCTATAGAAAATAAAACATCTATATCTCCCTCTTTATCCTCATCTTCTGAGGATTTTGATGATTTACCTTTTTAATAGATTATTGTTGACCAATTTTTGATAGATAATGTCATTTTTAGAGTTCCATCTTCTAGATGGAGAATATTCTTTTCCGTAAAGAATGATTTGAAGGTGTAATTTTTTCCAATTTTTTTTCGAAAAAAAACATTTGGCATCTTTTTCTGTTTGTCTTATATTTTTTCCGTTACTTAGTTTCCATCGAAACATCATTCTATGAATATGAGTATCTATAGGAAATACAGGTTCTTTTGATACATGAGACAAAAAAACGGAGGCGGTTTTATGGCCTATTCCTGGTAAAGATTCTAATTCAAAAATATTTTTTGGAATAATTCCATTATATTTTTTTATTAAAATAATAGATAAATTATAAATATTTATAGACTTTCTTTTATAAAGTCCAATACTTTTTATATAATTTTGAATATTTATCACAGATAAATGAATAATATCTTGAGGTTTTTGAATTTTTTTAAACAAGATTTTTGTTATTTGGTTCACTTTTTTTTCCTGACTTCTCGAGGTTAATAGGATTGCTATAAGCAAAGTAAATTCATTAGTGTAGTATAAGGAACTAATTGGATTAGGATAAAGAAAATTTAAAGTATCTGTGATAATTTTTATTTTTTTTTCTATTTCTAACATTAAATTCTATTCTATGATTTTTGAATAATAACTTGAACATCATCTTTTTTTTCATTCATTTTCAATGTAATTTGATTTCCTTTTTTTAAGGTTTCATTAATGATACATTCTGAGATGGGATTTTTTATGAATTTTTCTATAACTCTTTTTAATGGACGAGCTCCATATTCTTTATCAAATCCTTTTTTTTCAATAAAATTTTTTACTTCGGGAAGTAATATTAATTGATATCCTAAATTAGATATATGAGCATTTATTTTTTCTATTTCTAAATGAGTTATTTTAGATATGTCCTCTGGTTTCAAAGAGTTAAAAAGGATAATATCATCTATTCTATTTAAAAATTCTGGAGAAAAAGTATGTTTCAGAGCATGCTCTAAAATGTTTTTATAATTATTTGATTTCCTAGCCTGAGTATAGAAACCAATTTCTTGGCCAAATTCTTTTAATTTTTGGATTTCTGTATTTGAAGTAAAGATAATGACGGTATTTTTGAAGTTGACTTTTCTTCCCAGGCTATCTGTTACACATCCATAATCCAACATTTGTAATAGAACATTAAATACTTCAGGATGTGCTTTTTCTATTTCATCCAACAAAATGACAGAATAAGGTCTACGACGTATAATTTCTGTTAGCTGCCCTCCTTCTTCGTAACCCACATAGCCAGGAGGTGCCCCTATTAATCTGGAAACAGAAAATTTTTCCATATATTCACTCATATCCAGACGGACTAATGATTCTTCTGAATCAAATAATTCCCTAGAAAAAATCTTTGCTAAATAAGTTTTTCCTACACCTGTTTTTCCTAAAAAAATGAAAGATCCTATAGGACAATTAGGATCTTTTAATCCTGTTCTATTTCTTTGAACTGCTTTCACTATTTTTTTCACAGCTTCATCTTGTCCGATTATTTTTTCTTTTAGAAGATCTATCATTTTATTCAACTTTTTCATTTCAGCTTGAGCTATTCTATTTACCGGAATTCCACTCATCATAGAAACTACTTCTTCCACGTTTTCTTCAGAAACAGTTTCTCTATTCTCTTTGGAAGACTCTTCCCAAGCTTTTTGTGCTTGTATTAATTGTTTTTCTATCCGTTTTTCCGTATCACGAAGACGTGCAGCTTCTTCATATTTTTGACTTTTAACTACTTGGGATTTTTCTTCACGAATATTTTCCAATTCTTTTTCCAGAAGAACTATTTCTTGTGGAACTTTAATATTTTTAATGTGAACACGAGATCCTGCCTCATCTAATGCATCAATGGCTTTATCAGGAAAAAAACGATCTACAATATATCGTCCAGTTAAGTTTACACAAGCATTTATCGCATCTTCTGTATAAATTACATTATGATGACTTTCATATCTTCCTTTTATTTTTTTTAAAATTTCAATAGTTTCTTCTTCAGAAGAGGGTTGTACAATAATTTTTTGAAATCTCCGTTCTAATGCTCCATCTTTTTCTATGTATTGTCTATATTCATTCAATGTAGTAGCCCCAATACATTGAATATCCCCCCTAGCCAAAGCAGGTTTGAATATATTAGAAGCATCTAATGAACCTGTAGTTCCACCAGCCCCAATCATTGTATGAATTTCATCGATAAAAAGAATTAAATCTGTATTTTTTTCTGATTCATTTATGATAGCTTTCATTCTTTCCTCAAATTGTCCCCTATATTTAGTTCCAGCTACTAAACTAGCTAAATCTAAAACAACTACTCTTTTATTATATAAAACTCTGGATACTTTTCTCTGTACAATACGTAATGCTAATCCTTCAGCTATAGCAGATTTTCCAACCCCTGGTTCTCCTATAAGAAGGGGGTTATTTTTTTTTCTTCTACTCAGTATTTGAGAGACCCTTTCTACTTCTTTGTTTCTCCCCACTACAGGATCTAATTTTCCTTGAATAGCTATGGAATTGAGATCTCTTCCAAAATTATCTAATACTGGAGTTTTACTTCGTACGGAGGTTCCTCCATAATAACTTGATCCCATTCCGCTACCTCCAGATCCATAGGAAGTAGAACTATCATTTTCAATATCTTCATCTGAAGAAGTAGAAGAAAAAAATATTTTTTTTTCTTCAAAAAAAGAATATTTTTTTAGAAAAAAATTATGAATCATATAAAAATGTTTATCTGAGAAGATAAATGATCTCTTTCATTTTTACAAATAAATCAACGGATAATTCCAATGTATCCTTTTACGATAAGGATATTTTTTTATTGTATAGTTTAGTTGGAATAGAAGATAAAATTTTCAATTTTAATCTTTCTATCAATTTATCTACACATTTATTTTTTCTAGATAAAAAATTGTATTGTTCTATTGGGAGATTTTCCAAATTTTTTTCTTTGACTAGAATTTTGAATTCTAAATGTGGATTATTCAATTTATTTCTAAAATATTTTATAAAATGTGTTTGTATGAAAAAAAAATTACGATTTTCTAATTTTGAGGGGACCACCAAAAGTATTTTATTTTTATAGATAAAAAATTTTATTTCATGTTTTAGTGAATTTAAATAAGTAGGATGAATCTTTTCAGAAAACTTTTGGATGAACTTTATCCAGTTTTCTTGTAAAAATTGAATTTTTTTTTCCTCAAGATCTTTCTTCTGAATAGGAAATTCCTCAAGATCTTTCTTCTGAATAGGAAATTCCTCAGGATCTTTCTTCTGAATAGGAAATTCCTCAGGATCTTTCTTCTGAATAGGAAATTCCTCAGGATCTTTCTTCTGAAACAGAAAATTGGCTAATTGGATCAAATAGATTTCTATTGTTAATTTAGAATTCTTATATATTAAAGATTCTTTTTCCATTTGACAACAAATCCTCAAAGCATTAACTAAAAAAGAAAAATGTATTTTTCTGGATTGTTGTATATAAAATCGTATAGTTTTCTTTTTTAATTTTAAAAGGAATAAAGTTTCAGTATTTTTCGATAACAAGAGATCTCTAAAATGTTTAGTCAATCCACTTATGAAATTAATAGAACTAACTCCAGATTGAAAAATTTTATCTAACAAAATTAATATCTTAGAGATTTTTTGATCTAATAGATAATCAATTATTTTAAAATAGTAACCCGGATCCAGAATTCCTAATTTTTCCATAACTAATTCTCTGGAAATTTTTTTTTGGTCATAAAAGGTAAGTTTTTCGAAAGTATTAAGCGCTTCACTAAGTGAACCATTTCCATTTTTAGAAATGAGAAATAAAGCCTCATTATCTATTTCTATACGTTCTTTTTCTGCTATTTTTTTTAAGTAAAAAAAAATATCTCTTAAAGAAATATGTCTAAATTCATAGATTTGACAACGTGAAATAATAGAAAATATTTTATTTTTTTCTGTTGTACAAAAAATAAATAATACATGTATAGGAGGTTTTTCTAGAGTTCTCAAAATAAGATTAAAAGAATCTTGAGGGAAAAAATTTAAATCATTAATAATAAGTATTTTATATTTTCCTTTTTTTGGATATAAACGAATTTTATGGATTTTTTCACATAGAGATTCCACTGAATGATTCAAAAATCCACTTATTTCGAAAACATTTGAAAAAGAGTCCAATTCATTAGCCAAGATTCTTGCACAGGTGTTTTTTCCAACTCCTCTAGGTCCAAAAAATAATAAGATTTGGGATAAACGATTTTTTTCCATGGAATTTTTTAAAATGTTTGTAACATCTACTTGTCCAATGACTTCTTCCCATCTGATAGGTCTATATTTTAAACTCCATACAATGTATGGAAATGGAAAACGTTTATCCATCATATATATCTAACTTCTTAAAATTTTTTTTATTTTATCTGCTGCCTCTTTTAAAGTGGACGTATAATAAATAGGCAATTGACTATTTTCAAGTCTTTTTTTTGCGATTATTTCATTAGTCCCTTGTAAACGAACAATTACCGGTATTTTAATTTTATGATCAATGTTATAATAGGAGTTAATAATTCCCTCTGCAACCGTATCACAACGAACAATTCCTCCAAAAATATTTATTAATATAGTCTTCACAGATGGATCTTTCAATATAATTCGAAATGCTTTTTCAACACGCTCTTTATCAGCAGATCCTCCTATATCTAAGAAATTAGATGGATTTCCTCCACAAGATTTAATCATATCCATGGTAGCCATAGCTAATCCAGCTCCATTCACCATACATCCTACATTTCCTTCTAATTTTAAAAAATTTAATTTTGCTTCAAAAGCTTCTATTTCAATAGGATTCTCTTCTTTTTGATCACGAAAACTCGCATATTTTTTTTGACGAAACAATGCATTATCATCCAAAACCATCTTTGTGTCTACTGCTAAAATTTGATGATCAAAAGTTTGAATTAAAGGATTAATTTCCAATAATAAGGCATCACAAGACAAATAAGCCTTGTATAAAGAAATTAAAAAATTTCTGAAATTTTTTAATAAAACTTCCTCATTGAATCCTAAATCATATCCAATTTTTCTAACTTGAAATAATTGCAAACCCAAAAATGGATCGAGTTCTTCTAAAAAGATTTTATCTGGACATTTTTTAGATATATCTTCTATATCTATTCCTCCTTCTTTAGAATAGAGAATTACATTTTTTTCTATATCACGATTGACTAATATAGATAAATAATATTCTTTAGGAGGAAAAAAAGAATTTTTCATTTTCCTTCCTTTAGGAATAGAATAGACATCATCTGAAATGAGTACTTTTCGTACTAATTTTCCTGTTTTAGAAGTTTGTGGAGTAATCAAATATTTTCCTAAAAGATTTTTTGATTTTTCATATACTTCTTCCAAAGATTTGGCTATTTGTATCCCACCTCCTTTTCCGCGACCACCTGCATGTATTTGTGCTTTAATGACTAAAGAATTTTTATTAGTTTTTTTGAAGATTATTTTTGCAGCCTGAACTGCTTCTTCTGGAGTAGAAACCAAAACTCCATCAGGGATCTGAACAGAAAAAGATCTTAATATTTCCTTTCCTTGGAATTCATGTAAGTTCATTTAAAAAAAGTTTTTACAAGTAAATTTAAACTAAAATTCGTTTATTTTTGAAACGTTTTTTTTAGTTTTTTAACGAAAAGATTTCTAAATTTATAGAAAAATTTATGATTCAAGCTGAAAACATTTACAAATCTTTTGGAAAAAAAGAGATTTTGAGAGGAATCAATATTAGAGTGAAAAAAGGAAATATAGTATGCATATTAGGAGAATCTGGAGCTGGAAAAAGTACATTATTGCATATACTGGGAACTCTAGAAAAACCTACTTTCAAAAAAAAGGAAAAAACTGTTTTAAAAATAGATGGAGAAAATGTCCTATCCTTATCAGAAAAAAAACTTTCTATTATTAGAAATGAAAAAATAGGTTTTGTTTTTCAATCTCCTCAACTTCTTCCTGAATTTACCGCATTAGAAAATGTTTGTTTACCAAGATTCATAAAAATAAAAGATAGAGAACGTATAAAAAAAAAGCAAAAAAATTATTAAAAAAATTGCATCTTTCCCCATACGAAAATTCAAAACCTGAGGAATTGTCTGGAGGGCAAAAACAAAGATTATCAGTAGCAAGAGCATTAATTAATGATCCTAAAGTTATTTTTGCAGACGAGCCTTCCGGAAATCTAGATTTAAAAAATGCTAAAGATCTACACGATCTATTCTTTTTTCTAAGAGAAGAATTGGAACAAACTTTTTTAATTGTCACACACAATCTTCAATTAGCTAATATGTCAGATGAACAACTAAAAATAAAAAATGGAAAGGTAAATAAGATTCAGTAAAAAAATAAAAAAAATGTTTTCAAATAAACTTTCTATTAAACATATTATAAAAAAACCAATAAATAAAAAAGATTCTCCTCCTCTTTTTTTAATGATTCACGGATATGGAAGTAATGAAAAGGATCTTTTTTCCTTGCATAAGGATATTCCAGAAAAATTTTTTATAATCAGTATTCAAGGAATATATTCCATGAATAAAGAAAAATATTCATGGTATGAAATTGATTTTCAGGACAAAAAGAAATTTATAAATATTTCACAGGCTAAAGATACAATTGAAAAAATATCTTTTTTTATAGATGAAGCCATTGAAAAATATAAATTAAACAAAAATAAGGTATGGTTATGCGGATTTAGTCAAGGAGCTATTTTAAGTTATGCTATCGCTTTAAAAAAACCTAATCAAGTAAAAAGGGTTATAGCTTTAAGTGGTTATTTCGAGAAAAATCTTTTTCCAAAAGAAGAAATATGTGAAAATTCTTATGCAGATTTAAAATTTTTTATTTCTCATGGAAAATATGATACTGTTATTCCTATCCATTGGGTGAAAAAAGGTTTGTCTTTTCTTAAAAATCGTCAAATACTTTCTTTACACTATAAAGAATATAACTCTGGACATGTTCTATGCGATTCTAATTATCAGGATTTAATTCATTGGATTAAAAAACATTAAAATCATGAAAAAATCTACAAAAATAGTATTATTATTGATAATGATAATAGGGAGTCTTTATTTTTTTTTTCAAAAAGATTATTTCTATGGGATAATTTTGTTATTATTAAGTTTTTTTCCTGTTTTTTTTCTTTTCAGAAATGAATTTTTGTTATTGGCCTTTTTTAAAATAAAAAAAAGAGATATGAAAGGTTTAAAAAAATATTTGGAATATGTAAAAAATCCAAAATTACAACTAGTGAAAAGTCAACAAGCTTATTACTATTTTCTTTATGGAATCTTATATTCAGAATCTAATATACATCAGTCAGAAAACTATATGAAAAAGGCTCTAGATCTTGGATTAAAGTTTAAACAAAATATAGCTATAGCTAAATTAAATATAGCCATAGCTTCTTTATCAAAAGGAAATAAAAAAAAAGCTGAATTATTATTATTGGAAGCAAAAAAAACGGACATTCATGGTTTATTACATGAACAGATTCAGATCATAAAAATTCAGATGAAAAAAATGAACATAGGAAATAGACAAAATCCTTTTCTCAGAAAAAATTTTTAATATTTTTTTCATGAATCTAACTAAAGTTCCTATTTTTTATAATTCTAATATTCTATGAATATTATTTTCACTTCCTTCCATTAAAAATTTTATTGGATTTTCTATTGCTTCTTTTACAGAAACTAAAAATCCAACAGATTCTCTTCCATCAATAATTCTATGATCATAAGATAAAGCCAGATACATTACAGGACGTATTTTTATTGATCCATTAATAACCACAGGTCTTTCTACTACTTTATGAATTCCTAAAATAGCACTTTGTGGTGGATTTATTATTGGAGTAGAAAGAATCGACCCAAATACTCCGCCATTAGTGATGGTAAAAGTTCCACCCGTCATTTCATTTATCGTAATTTTTCCATTACGAACACGTGTAGATAATCTATGAATTTCCTTTTCTATTCCCAGAAAGGATAGATATTCAGCATTTTTAATAACAGGAACCATTAGTCCTTTAGGTCCAGATATAGCAATACTAATATCATAATATTCAAAATTAATCTTTTCTGATCCACTAATCATCGCATTAACATCTGGATATAATTTTAATGCTCTTACACAAGAGAGAGTAAAAAAAGACATGAAACCCAAATTCACTCCATGTTTTTCCTTAAAAATATTTTTATACTTTTTCCTTATAAGAAAAATTTCCTGCATATCCACTTCATTAAAAGTGGTCAACATGGCCGTTTGATTTTTTACAGACACCAATCTTTCAGAGAGTTTTCTTCTTAAAGAAGAAAGAGGAATAATTTTTTTTTCACGAGACTTGTAAGTAGGGGGACCATCTTCTACGATAGAAGAGGAAGAACTATCAATTGTAGTAAATTCATCAAGAATACAATCTTTTTTTGTAATTCTTCCCTGTTTTCCAGTTCCATGAATAAATTCTATGGAAATCTCTTTTTCTGATAAGATTTTTTTTGATGCTGGGGAAGGAATTTTTTTTATTATGTTCTGTTTTTTTTGTATTTCTTCTTCATGAGAATTTAACAATTTAGAATTGTCATTGTTGTAAATGGGTTTTTTTTTAGAAGTGTCTATAATACATAGAACTTCTCCAACTTGTATTCTTTTTCCTTTTTCTACCATTGAGGAAATAACCCCATTTTCTTCCGCAGAAATTTCTAAAGTAGCCTTATCTGAATCAATTTCAGCTATTACTTGATTTTTAGATACGTAATCTCCATCTTTAACCAACCATGAGGCGACCTCTACCTCTGTAATAGATTCTCCTGGAGAAGGAACCTTGACTTTGATTATCATATTTTTTTTAATTTTTTAACTATGAAAATGCCTTTTCCAACAGGTCATTTTGAATTTTCAAAAAATAGGGATAAGATCCTGTAGATGGACTAGGACTTTCAGATGGAGCAATTAATTTAAAAGGAATATCTTTTCCTATTTTTCTGAAAATAAAACTCCATAATCCCATATTTTCTGGTTCTTCTTGGACCCAAAAAATGCTTTTCTTGTTTTTATACTTATTAAATAATTCTTTAATTTTATCCTTTTTTAAAGGATATATTTGTTCTATACGAATTATAGCAGTTGTATCCTCTCTGAGGAATTCTTTTTTCTTTAGGAGATCATAATATATTTTTCCAGAGCAGAAAATCAATTTGGTAATTTTTTCAATATCTCCATCTCCCATATCCGAAGGATCATCCAAAATTTCTTGAAATTCTCCTTCAGAAAGTTCTTCCATTTTTGATAGACATTTCGGATGACGAAGCAAACTTTTAGGTGTAAAAACTATAAGCGGTTTCCTAAAATCTAATTTCATCTGTCGTCTTAAAAGATGATAAAAATTAGCTGGAGTGGTACAATTCACCACAAATAAATTATTATTAGCACAAAGTTGTAGATAACGTTCTACACGTGCAGAGGAATGCTCTGGACCTTGTCCTTCATATCCATGAGGAAGTAACATCACTATTCCATTTCTAATTTTCCACTTGTTTTCTCCAGAGGAAATATACTGATCTATAATAATTTGCCCTCCATTTCCAAAGTCACCAAATTGAGCTTCCCATATAGTTAAAGTATAGGGAGAATACATAGCATATCCATAATCAAATCCTAAAACTCCATATTCGGAAAGCGGAGAATTATACACTTGCATTTTTCCTTGCTCCATACAAATCCGATTCAACAGAATAATTTCTTCTTCTTCTTCTGTTTTTATAATAGCATGACGTTGAGAAAAAGTTCCTCTTCCTACATCTTCTCCTGATAAACGAATATGAAATCCTTCATATAAAATTGTTCCATAGGCTATTAATTCAGAAATACTCCAATCTACCAAATTTTTTTTTACCATTTCTAATCTTTGATTGAAAAGATGTTCTGTTTTTCTAAAAAATTTTTTCTTCTTAGGAAGAGTAAAAATCTTCTCAGAAATTTTTATAAGTTTTTCAATTGGAAATTGAGTATTTACTTTTTTAAAAATTTCATCTGTATTAGATACAATAGGAAAATTTTTCCATTCTTCTTCTAAAAAAGAATTTAGAACATTCCATTTAATATTTTTTGCTTCATTATATCCTCTATTAAGAATTTCTTCATATTCTTTTTCCATTTTTTTGATATCTCCTGTACTAATCAATCCCTCTTTTTCTAATTTTTCTTTATATAAATTATATGAATTCGGATGTTTGGAAATAGCTTTATATAAAGTTGGTTGAGTAAAACGAGGTTCATCCCCTTCGTTATGTCCATATTTTCTATATCCTAATAAGTCTATAAAAACATCTTCGTGATAACGCATCCTGAAATCTACTGCAAAATGAATGGCATGAATAACAGATTCTATATCATCTGCATTCACATGCAAAACGGGAGATAGTACTAGTTTTGCTATATCTGTACAATAAATGCTAGAACGACCTTCTGTATAATCCGTAGTGAACCCAATTTGATTGTTAATTACAATATGAAGAGTTCCTCCAGTTTGATAACCTTTCAATCTGGATAATTGGATGACTTCATAAACAATTCCTTGACCTGACAAAGCGGCATCTCCATGAATAAGAATAGGGATTATTTTTTCTGAATTACTATTCTGATGATAGTTAATGTCTATTTTTGAACGAGTAATTCCTTCTACAATAGAATCTACGGATTCTAGATGAGATGGATTTGGAACTAGACTCATTTTTATATATCGTCCTTGACGAGTTTTTCTAATTTTTGTAAAACCTAAATGATACTTCACATCACCAGAAAAGCTTTTTTCTTTATATTCTTTTCCCTGAAATTCGCTGAATATATGAGAATAGTTTTTTTTAAAAAAGTTAGAAAGTAGGTTTAAACGTCCTCTATGGGGCATTCCTATCACAAAATCTTCTGTGAAATATCTTTTGGAAGTATATTCCATCATTTCTTCCAATGCAGGTAATATAGATTCATTTCCTTCAATAGAAAATCTTTTTTGTCCCACAAATTTAGTATGAACAAAATTTTCAAAAGCAACTGCTTCATTTAATTTTCTCAGAAAAAATTTTTTCTTTTCCGCAGGAAATTCAAATTTTTCTTTTTGAAACCATTTTTCAATCCATTCAATTTTTTTAGGATCAGAAATGTACATGTATTCTATTCCTATTGAATTACAATAAATATTTTTGAGATAATTAATTATATTCCTTAAGGAATTTTTTCCGATTCCAATTATTTTTCCAGCTTCGAAATGAAGATCCAGCTCTTTTTCAGATAATCCAAAATTTTTTAAATCTAAAGAAGGATTATGTTTTCTTCTTTCTCGTATTGGATTTGTTCTGGTAAAGAAATGACCTCGTTTCCTATAATTTTGAATCAAATTATAAACTAAAAATTCTGTATGTACGGATGGTTTTTTGAGGAAATTATTAGGAATAGCAGGGAAAGTGTTTTTTTTTTCTTGAAAATATTGATAATTTTCTTCGTTAAAATCAAATCCATAAAAAAAAGCACACCAGCTAGGTTCTACTGAATTAGGATTTTCTTTATATTTTTTATAGAGAGTTTCTATATCTTTAAAATGAATGGTATTTAAAAACGAATATTTATCACTCATCTTATACAAAATTTTTCGCTAATTTAATAAACAATTTAACACAAACTATCAAAAAGATCTAAAATATTTTAGATATTCTTTGGTTTTCTTTAACACTAAATTTAATCCATTTTGATTACTCCCTATAGCCGTGGCAAAAAAAGATTTCCCCCAATATGTTCCATGAATGTCATCCGACATTTTACGTATAATTTGATTAGCATGAATATTTTTATTCTTGATAATATGATCGGAAATAGATATAAAAATTATTGGTTTTTTATCTTTGATAAATCCCACTATCATAAATAAATTAAATATTACATCTCGTAAATCTAAAATAGTTTTTTTTAAAAGATTAGGATCAAAATCCTTTTCTTCAAAAGAAATATCACATATATATGTAATAGAAGGCAATTGAATAGCTTTCAGAAGATATTCTTTTTTGAAAATTTTTATTTGTTGATATTGCAATTTTTCCAGTTCTATTTTTAGTTTTTTATTTTTTTTTTGTAAATTAATGAAGCTTTTTATCGTAGATTCTGTATTATTCATAATTTTTCTCAAAGATTTCTCTTGAAAATGAATAGACTTTAAATATTGAATGGCTTTTTCGTAAGTAAAAGCTTTTATTCTTCGTATTCCATGCGATACAGATAACTCAGAAAAAATGGAAAAAACTTGAATACATCCAGTATTCTTTACATGTGTTCCAACGCATAATTCAGAAGAATCACCAAATGTAATCCCACGTACTTCTTTTTCATATTTTTCGTAAAATATCCCACTATATCCTTTTTTGATTGCTTCTTGTAAAGGAAAAGATCGTTTTTCTTCTAAATGAAGATTTGAAAAAATTAATTTTTGAACCATTTCTTCTATTTTGAACAATTCTTCAACAGTTATTTTTTTCGGATGTGAAAAGTCAAAACGAAGGTAATCCTCTCCTACATAAGATCCTTTTTGTTGAATATGTTTTCCTAAAACTTTTTTCAGAGAAAAATGTAATAAATGAGTAGAGGTATGATTTTTTTCAATTTTTTTTCTTCTATTTTTATTTACAATAGCTTGAAAACGAGAATAAATATCTACAGGAAGCTTTCGAACAAGATGTATAATAATAGAATTTTCTTTTTTAGTTTGTTCAATGAAAATTTTTTCAAGATTATTTTTTATAAAACCAGTATCTCCTAATTGTCCCCCTCCTTCAGGATAAAAAGGTGTTTTTGAAAAAACTAATTCATAATAATGATTTTCCTTAATTTTATCCTCTATTTTTCTATATTGAATAATGAGGATATGACATTCTAGAAAATCATATCCTATAAAATTATTTTTTTCATGAAAAAACTGACTTTCATGAACTTTTACCCAGTCATTTTTTATGAGGATATTCTTCTTCTTGTGAGATTTTTCTTTTTGTGTTAATAATCTTTTTTCAAATGATTTTTCATCGATACATAAGTTACTTTTTTTTGCAAAAATTTTAGACAATTTTAATGGAAATCCATAAGTATCGTATAATTGAAATATACTCCTTCCATCAAGAACTTTTTGATTTTTTTCTTTAGCTTTTAGAATTATATGTTGAATCCTTTCATAACCTTTTTCAAGAACTTGAAAAAAAGAAAATTCTTCTTCCTTTATAACATTTTTTATGTAATCTTTTTTCTTTTCCAATTCAGGAAAAGAATTTTTCATTCTTCTAATTAAAGAATCCACAAATTTATAAACAAAAGGTTCTTTTTGATATAAAAAACGAGTCACATAGATAACTGCTCTTCTTAATAACCTTCTTATTACATACCCGGCTCCATTATTCGATGGTAATTGTCCATCGGAAATAGAAAAAACAAGAGCTCTTAAATGATCTGCGACAATGCGTATAGATATATCTTGGTTAAATTCTTCTTTATAAATTACTCCTAAAGATTCTTTTATGTCTTTAATTATTGGAAAAAATATATCCGTATCATAACTAGAAAATTTTCCTTGCAAAACCATACAGAGTCTTTCCAATCCCATTCCAGTATCTACATGTTTTGTAGAAAGTTTTTCTAAGGTTCCATCGGATTTTCTATAAAATTCTATAAAAACGAGGTTCCAAATTTCTATAACCTTAGGGTTTTTTTTGTTAATCAGATATTTACCAGGTATTTTTTCTTTTTCTTCTTTATTTCGAAGATCGATATGAATTTCAGAACAAGGACCGCAAGGACCTATAGATCCCATTTCCCAAAAATTTTCTTCTTTCCCAAAAAAAACAAGATTTTCTTTCTTTATAAAAGTTTTCCAATGTTGAAAAGTTTCTTTGTCCATAGATAGACCTTCTTTTTCATCTCCAATAAAAATGGATATATAAAGGTTGTTCTCTGGAATATTATATACTTTTGTTAAAAGTTCCCAAGCCCATTCTATGGTTTCTTTTCTAGAATAGTCTCCAAAAGACCAATTTCCTAACATCTCAAACATAGTATGATGATAGTTATCATGTCCAACATTTTCTAAATCATTGTGTTTTCCAGAAACTCTAAGACATTTTTGAACGTTTACAATTCGTGAATATTCCGGTTTTTTATGTCCTAAAAAATATTCTTTGAAAGGATTCATCCCTGCATTAATAAAAAAAAGTGTAGGATCGTCTTTTAAATAAATAGGAAAAGAGGAAATAATTTTGTGTTTCTTTTTTTGAAAAAAATCCAGAAAAGTATCTCTGATATATTCGTATTTCATGGTTTAACTGATTGTGATTGATTGGGTTTTATTTCTATATTTTGGAGATTGTTCTATAGCATCCATAATTTTTTCCATAATCATCTCAGTAGTATCATTTTTTAAATCCCATTTTATGGGAGCTTTAAAAATCATTTTTTGTAATACTCCCTTTTTTTTGATTCTAATTCCTTTTTTATCATAAGCTTTTTGAAATCCATCTAAAACAATAGGAACCACTATAGGGGTAAATTTTCTTATAACATGAACAATTCCTCTACGTCCAGGTGCAAAAGCTTTAGTAGTTCCTTGAGGAAAAGTAATTAACCATCCGTCATCTAAAGCAGTTCCCATACGAGTAATTTCAGATATATCTACTGACCTATTTATTCTTTTATTTCCCTCTCTCCATGTTCTCTTTACAGTAATGCCTCCTGAATAAGTAAACAATCTTGTAAGAAACCCCTTATTCATTGTTTCTTTCGCCGCTACATAATATAGATTAACTTTTGGATTTAAAAGATAAATAGGATTTTTGATTGTATTTATAAATCCATTTTTAACACTGCAAAATACATGAAACATAGCGAAAACATCTGCAAAATAAGTTTGATGATTAGAAACAAAAAGAACTCTTTTATCAGGAAGATCTTTAATGTATTCTGTTCCCTTTAATTGTAATTGATTAAATCCATTATAACGATTATAAGAAATACAACCAAAAGTGAAAATTAAAAAACGTTTTATAAAATGTAAATTTCCAAACGCATCTCTGAATAGGGTGCTTCCCTTTTTTTTAAAATGTTTTTTTACTACTTTTAACATGAAAGAATATTCATAACTTCTCTATTTTTTTCGTATTTGAATAATACGAAAGAATTGTAATGATTACTAAAATTAATAAACTAAAATAAATCCAAAAAGGAATAGAAAAAGGTTCTCCTCTAGCGTAAGAATGTAATCCGGATAGATAATAATTTACCCCAAAATAAGTCATGATAATGGAACTGATTGCTAAAATACTGGAAAGATTGAAAGAAAATCCGCCTATTATAGGAACTAAACGCATATGTAATACAAATGCGTAAACCATAATACTAATGAGTGACCAAGTTTCTTTTGGATCCCAACTCCAATAACGTCCCCAGCTATTGTTAGCCCAAACAGCTCCTAAAAAAGTTCCTATAGTTAACAAAAAAAGTCCTATAGTCAAACTCATCTCATTAATAATAGTTAATTTATCAATATGAATTTGAATTTTTTTCTGATACGTCATCCTAGAATGGACTCCTTTTAGGACATATAAAATTAGAACTAAAAACCCTAGAAAGGATCCTGTAAAGAAAAAACCATAACTTGCTGTTATTATAGCTACATGAATAATCAACCAGTGGGACTTTAAAACAGGAACAAGATTGGTTATTTCTGGATCCATTGTATCTCCATGTGCTATCATTAACAAAATAGATGCGATTAATGCTGTCACTCCTGATACAAATTGATTCCGATAAAATAAAAAACCTATCCCCACTAAACACCAACTAATGAAAATAGACGATTCATATCCATTGCTCCATGGAGCATGTCCTGAAATGTACCATCTAGAAATCAAACCCAAAAATTCAAAAAAAAATAGAATAGATAAAAGAAAAATGAAAATTTTTGAAATCCAATACAGGTATTTTTTTTGAGAAAAAATTCTTATAAAAGAAATTGTCAGGAGAATTACTCCAAATGAGGCATAAAAAAAAGGTAAAAAATAAAATATATTCAATCGATTATAAAGAATTTCTATCGAAATTTTTTTTTCTGAAGGTAAAATAGGTTTAGCATGCTTAATCTGATAGAATCGTATTTTTTTTATCTCATTATCTGCTATATTCCAATTTTTTTCGTTCTGTGCATGAAACAAAGATCTAAGATAATGGTTAAACATGGAAAATCCAATAGGATTTAAGTTTTCGGAATCTAATCTAACCCAACTAGACCATGTATGATTCATATCATTTGGAATAGGAAAAATACGAATATATCTTCCCTGAAAAAGCCCATGAATGATACCTATTCGTTCACTAAGATTAATAACCGCTTTGTCATATTCATTTCTTTGAATGGGATTTTTATAGAAAGCTTTTTCATAATCTTCTTGTAAAAGGAACTTTAATTTTGAGGTATGGGGATCTATCACGTATAGATCCATCATAGACACATAATTATCTTTATTTGCTTTTACTTTAGTCAACAACTTAAGTCCGCCTTTTTGATCTACTTTAATAAAAGGGATTTGTGTCCAAAAAATATTATCTTGATGTATAGATATAAACCATTGATTAGCATCTAAGTTTTCTATAGAACTTTTTTTATGTATTTTCCTGAGGAGTTCTAATGAAAGAGTATGAATTGGTTTTATTCTTCCCCTGTGATCTTGGACAAGTAAACGTCCAAATTTTTCGCCATGTTTTTTAGGAATGTGTATGTTATCAGATATGCTTTCTAAAGGAATTTTTTTGAATTTTTCATGAGAAAAAATAAAATTACCACTAATCCATAGTAAAAATATAGTAGAAATTTTAGATAATACTTTCAACTTTCTTTTAAGATAACTAAATCTAGTTCCTTTCCAAAATAAAGTAAGAAACATTCCAATACTCATGAAAAAATAACCTGTATATGATAAATTAGTCCCTAAATCGTCTTTACTTACAGAAAAGTGCGTTCCTTTTCCGTCTGGATCATATCCAGATTGAAAAAATCTATATCCTTTGTAATTCAAAACATGGTTCATATAAATAAAAAAATTTTTATTTTTATCCTTGTCCATTAATGTTACATGGCTAATAAAAAAAGATGGAAGTTCAGAACCTGGATAATTTTCTACCTGAAATTTATTTAATCGTAAAAAAAAAGGAAGATTGAATAAGATAGATCCATATCCTATAGAAATTTTGTGATTGTTGAACCAGATAGGATCACTCATATCCGTGATATTTTTTCCTCCTAAAAAAGTTACTAACTTAGATTTATTTTGAAACGATATTTTTGCCGTAATAGCATCCAAAAAATTAGAATTTTCATTATCACATGATTTTACATATTCTAATTTTCCTTTTATGATTCCTTCAGGAATAACCCAATACAGTTTTCCATTTTTTTTTCTATTCCTATTTTCTATTTCATATAAATGTCTTATTTTTAAAGGAGTATAAATATTTTTTAATAAAAAGGAAATTTTTTTATTCTTCATATTCATACTTTTTCCAAAAAAAGAAGATTTTACATAAAGTTGATTCTTTTTTTCTAAGATTTGAATTCCAAAAGGAATTTCTCTATTAAGAGAAAATACTATTCCATTAATTTTTATTGTTTCTCCATTTTTAAGAAAATTTTCCGTTCTTTCTTTTTCATTGGTTGAAACAATTTTTAGAATTTTTTCTTCTGAATTTTTTTTCGAAAGAATGACTTTTGCACAAGGAATATAGTTTACAATTTTTATTTTTAAAATATTTCCCTGAAAAAAAAATTTTCTTTTATATCCATGATGAAAAGAAGAAAAAATATAAGGATCTTGATAAAATCTTGTATGATTTCCTCTATTCACTTGCAATTTGATGTAATTTTTTCTAGAAAGAATTTCCCCCTTTTTCTCTCCTTCTCTTATAGACATCATTCCTTCAAAACTATAGTATCTGGAAATCATCCCTCCAATGAAAATAAATACAAATGATAAATGAAAAATCAATAAAGGAAATTTATTCTTTTTCCATAGTTGATATTTCCAGATGTTTCCCATTAAATTTATTACAAATAATAACAGAAGACTTTCAAACCATCCAGATTCATAAACGAATATCTTTGCTATATCTGTAGAATATTTTTTTTCTACGAAAGTTGCTATAGCCATAGAGAAAGCTAATAATAGAAACAAAATAGAAGTGATTCTTGTAGAAAAAAGAATATTTTTTAACGTTTGCATATTATTATTTTTTTCATAAAAAAACATAAAAAAAATTTCCGAACAGCAACTATTTAGTAATAATTAACTCATCATAAGCTAAATAAACATTTTTAGGTAATTGAATTTGTACTTCCTCATGAAATCCTAGTAAATGACTGATATGAGTTAAGTAAGTTCTTTTAGGATTAATTTCCTGAATCATTTTCAATGAATCTGACAAAGTAAAATGAGATGGATGTTTCGGAACTTTCCTTAATACATTTAAAACCAAAATATCTAATCCTTTTAATTTTTGTATCGTATGAAAAGGAATCCGGCTAGCATCTGTAATATATGCAAAATTTTCTATGCGAAAACCTAAAATAGGAAGAGGTCCATGCCATATAGATAAAGGAAAAACTTTAAAAGATTCTACAAAGAAAAAATTCGTATACCTATCCAATTCGTGGATAGAAATTTTTGAAGTATTTGATTTTCTATTTTCCGAAAAAATATAATAAAATCGTTTCTTCACACTTTCTAAAACACGACGCAATCCATAAACTGGAATAGGATTTTCCCCATTAATAGATCTTATCTCATCCAACCCACCTATGTGATCTTGATGTTCATGTGTAATCAAAATAGCGTCCAATTTTTTATGATTACTTCTTAACATTTGATAACGGAAATCTGGACTACAGTCTATCAGAAAAACTTTTTTTTCTTTTTCAATAAGAATAGAACTTCTAAGTCTTTTATCTTTTTGATTTTTAGAAAGACATACTGGATGTGTAGAACCAATAAGAGGAACCCCTTGTGAAGTTCCAGTGCCTAAAAAAGTAATTTTCATATTTTTTTAGAAGATTCTATTGAAGATACTGATTTATTATATTTTTTTGCATTTCATTGAGAATATTTTTTTTACCTTTTAAGAATTCTTTAACAGAATCCCGTCCTTGACCTAATTGAAGATCTCCATAACTGAACCAAGATCCATTTTTTTTAATAATTCCTAAATCTACTCCTAAATCTAGAATCTCTCCTATTTTAGAGATTCCTTCCCCATACAGAAGATCGAATTCTGCAGTTTTAAAAGGAGGAGAAAGTTTGTTTTTTACTACTTTTACTTTTGTTCTATTTCCTAAAATTTTTTCTCCATTTTTAATTTGATTTCCTTTTCGAATATCCAATCGGATGGAAGAATAAAATTTTAAAGCATTCCCACCGGTAGTGACTTCTGGATTCCCATATACTCCAATTTTTTCTCTTAATTGATTAATAAATATGAGAATGCTCTTAGATTTTCCGATACTAGAAGTCAACTTCCTCAAAGCTTGAGACATTAATCTTGCTTGTAATCCAATTTTTGAATCTCCCATTTCTCCTTCAATTTCACTCTTAGGTGTTAAAGCTGCTACGGAATCCACTACGATCATATCAATCACACCAGATCTTATTAAATTATCTACTATTTCAAGTGCTTGTTCTCCATTATCTGGTTGAGAAATGATTAATTCTTTAATATTTACTCCTATTTTTTGGGCATAAACGCAATCAAAAGCATGTTCCGCATCAATAAATCCTGCAAATCCTCCAATTTTCTGAGATTGTGTAATAGCATGTAAAGCTAAAGTAGTTTTTCCGGAAGATTCTGGTCCAAATATTTCTATAATACGACCTTTTGGAAATCCTTTTATACCTAAGGCAATATCCAATCCAATAGATCCAGAAGAAATAATTTCTAAGTTTTCTTTATGAGAATCCCCCATACGCATTACTGTTCCTTTTCCATAGATCTTATCCATTTTATCTAAGACAAGTCTCAATGCCATTTTTTTTTGTTCAAATCTTTCTTTTTTTTCATTCATAATTTTTAAATATTAAATCAACGGGATTCTACATAACTATTCCACACTTTAATCAAAAATTAATCTTTCTTTTTTGAAAAAAAACCTTCTCTTTCTCTCTCTTTAAAAAGAGAAATTTTGACTCTTGGTAATCTTATAAAAAATTTTTCTCCAATAGGAATAACATCTACAAGATATTGTGGATTGAGAAATCTCAAATCTTGATAGGAAATGTTTAATGCAGAAGATAAGGATCTTAAAGAAACTTTTTCTTTTATAGTGACTAATCCTGTCTCTTTATATTTAAGATGAAAATGTGGATAAGAGGGAATGTGATGTTCTTTGTAATAATTCATCACATAATTAATAGCAATGAATTTTGGAATATAATTTTTTGTCTCTTTTGGAAGAAATTCCCATAAGCTCCAAAAGTCTTTTTTTTCTTTATGACGTTGTATAATTTTTTCTATCGTTCCTGGTCCAGCATTATAGGCAGCTAAAACTAATTCCCAGTTCCCCATTTTATTATACAAGTGTTTAAAATATCTACAAGCCGCTTCTGTAGATTTAACAGGATCATTTCTGTCATCATAAATATGATTGATATTTAAATGATAAATTTTTCCTGTTTCAGACATAAATTGCCAAATCCCTTGAGCTCCAGCTTTAGATGTAATAGTGGGATTTAGATTGGATTCTATAATGGCAATATATTTTAATTCCTTAGGAATATGATAGGTTTCAAGTTTTTCTTCGAACATAGGAAAATAATAATCAGATAATGAAAGAATTTTTCCTATATATTTTCCCATACGAAGATAACTCTCTACAGATGCATGGATAATTGTGTTATACTTAAGTATTTTTATTTGAGATTTTTGATTAAGATGATTTATTCTTGATCTTAATTCCTCTGCTTCTATATTGGTAATAATGATATTTTTTTTCGGTGAAATTTTTCTTCCATATAAAGATTTTTTTTTCCAATTAAAAATTTTTTTCCATAGATTGTCTATATAAATGTGATTTAAATCGAATTTTTTAATAGGAGGATTTTTATAATAATTCATTACACTTTTTTCTTCCAAAAATGGTTTTGAGGCTGATTGTATGATCAGACTTTTTAAGATGAGTATAAAAAACATAATATTTCTTATTGTTTTCATTATTAGTTAGTAAAAAGTGCTAATAAATAAACAAACAGAAAATGAAAGAAAGTTCTATTCTTCTAAATTTTCGTTTTCAGAAGCCTTTCTAAACTCTTTCAATCCTGTACCTAATCCTTTCATTAATTCTGGTATTTTTTTACCCCCGAAAAGTAAAAGTGCAAGAATAACAATAACCACAATTTCTGTGGTTCCAAATGTTCCAAGTAGTATAGAAAAAATAACAAAAAAACCCATGAAGATGGAAATTTTATTCCAAATATAAAAAAATTATTTTAATCCGATTTATACAGAAATTTTTGAACTAAAAATTTAACATAGAATAATCTCCTAAGTTAACTTTTTTTGTTTTTCCTATATAAGAAGTGTGATTTCCAATCATAGAATTAGAAATATTTGCATATATAATTTTTGTATGATCTTGAATAATTGATTTTTCAATATTACTATTTTTTATTTTCGTAAATTTTCCTATTGATACATAAGGACCAATGAGGCTATTTTCAATAGTAGTATTCTCTCCTATAAAACAAGGTTTGATTATGACACTGTTTTTTATAATTGCTTTTTTGTGAATTAATTCTTCTTTTTTGGATTCAAGAGACAATATTTTAGAATTGGAAGAAATAATTTTTTTTGGATTTCCAAAATCCATCCATTTCTGAACTTCTTTACTAAAAAATGGAATCCCTTTCTTTCTCATATTTTCTAGAGCTGAGGTTAATTGATATTCTTTTTCATTTTTAATATTATGATCTAGTAGATATTGTAATTCTTGTTCTAAAAGAGAACTGTTTTTAAAATAATATATGCCGATAATAGCTAAATTAGATACATTGTTTTTTGGTTTTTCCATAAAATGAGTAATTAAACCTGAGGGATCACATTTTACAATTCCAAATAAGTGAGGATTTTGAACTCTTTTTGTCCAGATGAGATTATCTATTTTCGCATCTATTCGAAATTTTTCATGATGAAATAAAGTATCAGAAAAAGCAATAATTATAGGTCCATTTAAAGATTTTTTTGCCTTAAGTAATGCGTCCGCAGTTCCTAGTGGTTTTTCCTGATAATATATAACACCAGGGAGTCCTATCTCATTAGAAATTTTTATTAATTGTTTTTCTATTTTTTTTCCGAGATCTCCTATAATGAAAACTATTTCTTTTATAGAAAAAATTTCAATCAATCTAGAAAAACTTTCTATTAGTCTTTTCAAGATTGGTTTTCCTACTATAGGAATCAATGGTTTAGGAGTGTTTAAAGTATGTGGACGGAGACGGGTTCCTTCTCCTGCCATAGGAATTATGATTTTCATAATCAAATGAAATAAGTTAAATGAGATTAAGATCCATTTTATTTTATATTCCGGTACTTCCAAAACTATTTTCTCCTCTTATACTTTGATTGAGAATGGAGCATTTTTTCCATTGTATTTCATTTTTTTGATAAATTTCCATTATAGCTATTTTTTGATCAGGTTTAATGAGAATTGGTTTTAAAGAAAGGTTGATGAATACTATTTGTATTTCTGTGTAGATAGAACGGAGATTTTTTTTTTTTCAGAAAAATGAATCAAACAAATAGTAACAGTCTTTATTAATTTTCTTTTAATAAAAAAATTTTTTCTTTTAAGTTTATATAACTTAACATAAAGACCCGTTGGGATTAATTTTCTTCCCAAGAAATTTATGTATATGGATTTCTCAACATCCGCTTTTAATACATATGAGTATTGATTATTTTTTTTATGCAAAATTTATTTTTCTATTTATTTTTTAAATTCTTTTTTTCGAATAAGAAGACAATAATTATATACAAAAATTGTAAAAAAATACTAATTTCTATCCTATTTTCATGATGAACCATATAGACCACTAAAAAAAGGGCAAATAATAAGTGAATGACAATCTTCCAAGTTTTTCTGAAAAATTTAAGGAAATTTTTTTTCCCCCAAAAATATAGAACTAAAACCATACTTCCATAAGAAGCAAGTGTTCCCCAAGCCGGAATCATAAAACTGCTATGAGGAATGAGGATAAACACTATATTAAATAAAACGGTGATCAATACTCCTACTAAAGAGATATAAGTTCCAATAATAGGCTTATCTATAATTTTGTAGAAAATGGATAAATTTGTATATATTCCTAGAAATAGGTTCCCCATCATTACTATTGGAATAATAGAGATGGCGAGATGATATTTTTTATCAATTAAGAATTTTATAAGAATAGAAAGATTTCCACATATTAATACGTAAAATATTAAACCAAATATGATAAAAAAATAGGTGATTTTTTCGTAAAAATATTTTGCATCAGCATCTTCAGATTTTTTAAAAAAAAAAGGTTCGATCCCTAATCGAAATGCACGAATATATAAACTCATAAAAGACGCTATTTTATAACAAGCAGAATAGGCCCCATTTATTTCATCAGAAAGCCATCTTTTAATCAGAATTTTATCAAGATTTTCATTAATAGAAAAAGCTATAGTTCCAAGCATAATTGGAATTCCATAATTTAACATCTTTTTGGCAAGAATTTTATTAAACTTTCTTATGGTAACTTTTTTAAAAAGGATAGGCATAATTAAAAGAAAATTACTTAAAGATGAAACCATATTTGCAAAAAAAATGTAGCCTGTTTTATCTGTAAAAGAATTAACTAACTCAAAAATGGAAGAAAAAAAAGTATTTTTTTGGGTATAAAAAGAAAACATATATATTATCATAGTGGATTGCAATAATATATTTATAACATTTATCGTAGTGTATTTTAAAGCCATTTCATTAGCACGAAGCCAAGCCATAGGAAGAATACAAATAGTATCAAAAAATATAATTAAAAAAAACATGAAAAAATATTCTGGATGATTTTTATATCCAGCAATAGAAACTAAATATTTTATCGAATTAACTGAAAGTATTAAAAAAAAAGAAGTTATCAAAAATTGAACAACAAAGCCGGTTGAAAAAACGACTTCATTGTTGTGGTCTTTTTTAGATATAAATCTGAAATAGGTATTTTCTAATCCAAAAGAAAGAAATCCTATGACTATAAAAGATAGAGCATACATATCCGTATAAAGAGAAAATTCTTCTCTTCTTAAAGATTTTGTAAAAAATTTTAAAAAAGCATAATTAATAATCTTGGGAAAAATGGATCCTATCAAATAGATTATGGTTTGAATAACTAATTTCTTGTACAAATTCAATTTTTTTTATTCGGTTTCTAATTTCTGCTTTTTTTTTGTCCAATTTTTTATTAGAATTTTTTTATTCAGGACAGGAGATGAATATATAGTAAGTAATTATGAATAAATTTGTATATAAAAAATATGGACTATCATAAAAAACATTCGGAAGAATTTAAGAAATATGCAATAAAACATCAAAGAATCAATAGTTTGACTATTGATCAATATATTAAATTGATGACTCCTTATATTGTTGAAGAACGTAAATTAAATGTAGCTCAAATGGATGTTTTTTCTCGTTTAATGATGGATCGTGTTATTTTCTTAGGAACTCCTATAGAGGATCAAGTAGCCAATATTGTACAAGCACAATTATTGTTTTTGCAATCTGTAGATTCTTTGAAGGATATACAAATCTATATTAATTCTCCAGGAGGAGATGTCCATGCTGGGTTGGGAATATATGATACAATGCAAATTGTAGAACCAGATGTAGCCACTATATGTACAGGAATGGCAGCTTCCATGGCAGCTGTTTTGCTTTGTTCTGGAGAAAAAAATAAAAGATCTGGATTAAAACATTCTAGAGTGATGATTCATCAGCCTATGGGTGGAACACATGGACAAGCTTCAGATATTGAAATTACAGTTCGTGAAATTTTAAAGTTAAAAAGAGAACTTTATGAAATTATCGCTATTCATTCGGGATCACCTATAGAAAAAATAGAAAAAGATGCTGATAGAGATTATTGGATGACTTCTGAAGAGGCTAAAAAATACGGAATGATAGATGAAGTTTTAAAAGAAAAAGTATCTAAAAAAACATCTGAATAACCGAAAAAATGATCACGACAGGATTCGAACCTGCGACCGACTGCTTAGAAGGCAGTTGCTCTATCCATTTGAGCTACGTGATCTACAAAACCCCACCGGTCGGGGTAGCAGGATTTGAACCTACGATCTCCTGGTCCCAAACCAGGCGCGATAACCAAACTACGCCATACCCCGTTTTTTTGCGGAGAATGTGGGATTCGAACCCACGCAGTATTTATCATACCGACAGTTTAGCAAACTGTTCCGTTAACCACTCCGGCAACTCTCCAAGAAGTCTTTCTACAAATCTAAAATAGATCCATTTAATAAACAAATCTATTCAGATAAATTGACTGATTATTTAGTTAGGATACTCTATTCTAGTATGATAAATATTTATCAATTTCTTTTGAAGAACTTTTTTTATTTTTTCTATTTCTTTCAAAGTTATATCTGCATTAGAAAATTGATTTTCTTTTTTCTGTTTATTAATAATATTTTCTACTAAATTTTCTAGATCTTTATTAGATGGATTTTTTATACTTTTAGAGGCGGCTTCTATAGAATCACATATCATCACAATAGCTGTTTCTTTAGAAAATGGTTTAGGTCCAGAATATTGGAATTTTTTTTCATCGACCATCATATTTGGACATTTTTCTTTTTGCTTTTCATAAAAATAATGAATAATACTATTTCCGTGATGTGTGCGTATAAAATCCGTAATGGTATCAGGTAAATGATATTTTTTTGCTAATTCTATTCCAATTGTCACATGTTCCAAAATAATTTTTGCGCTTTCTTTTGGACTTAGTTTTTCATGAGGATTTAATAGGAGGTTATGTTGATTTTCGGTAAAAAAAATAGAATTTTTTATTTTTCCTATATCATGATAAATGGCTCCTATTCTTGTTAATAAAGAATTAGCTCCAATAGAAACCGCTGCTTCTTCTGCTATATTCGCTACTGTTAAAACATGTTGAAGAGTTCCTGGAGCTTTTTGAGAGAGCAATCTTAAAATAGGGGTATTAGTATCGGAAAGTTCTAATAAGGAAATATCTGAAGTCAGATTAAATAATTTTTCGAAAAGAAATATCAATGGATGAACAAATAAAGTCAATACACCGCTAAAAAAAAATAAGGAAAAAGAATACAAGGAAATACTTTCTAATGATCCTTTTCTGATTAAAGTTAAAGAACAAAAAATTATTATATAAGTAATAGTTATTTTTCCTATCGAAATAAATAGGTTGGCCATTTTATAAATGTTTTTTTTTGTTAAAAGGACTAAAAAACCTGTAATAACTTGAAGAAAGATAAATTCGAAACTATTTGGCGTAATTAAGGATAATAGTAAAATTGTTGTCAAGTGGATAATAAGACTCAAGTTTAAATTAAAAAAAGCACGAATGCTTATGGGAAGAATACAAAAAGGAATTAGATATAATATTTTAGAATGATATTTTAAGGTTATAATTGTTATTGACGATATTAATAATATATTAATTATCAAAAAATTTATTTCTCTGTTATTTTGAAATATTTTATTCTGAAAATAAAAAAGATATAAAAACAGTATCAAAAATATCGTACTGATTATTAAAAAATATCCTAAAATTAAACCATAGTCCTTTTTTTGATTCCATACTTTAGTCTCATATTCCTCTCTAAATAAGGATAAAATTTGAAACTTTTCTCCATTGATAACCTCATTTTTTCTAATAATTTTTTCTCCTTTTGCAATAGTTCGTTTTATTCTAATAATGGACTTCACTTTTTCATGAAAAATATCTTCCGTATAGTCTCTTTTATAATAAAGATTTGGAACTATCATTTTTTTTAATGTTCGTTTTAAACGATAGTTATTTTTTATTTTCTTGTCAAGAAGATTATTTACTTTTTGAGAAGTGTAAATCTTATTAGACGATACGGGAATCCCATATTTTTTTTCTTTATAAAAAAAAAGAAGATTATTCTTAGGAACAAGCTTGGCATCTAAATATCCATATCGGTATATCGTGTTGATAATCTTACGAGATTTGTTATATAAGAATTTATTTTTTCTTATGAAGGAAATTTTCTTTAATTTTTTTTTTATTTTTCTGATTACATGTGGTTTTTTATCAAAAAAATGACTTTTATTCTCTTCTAATTTTTTCATTTCCAAAAAAATATCTCGTTCATTTTTTGGAACTATCAAATGAAATGGGGAAAATAAATCTTCGTGATTCCAAATTTTCCCTTTAGAAAATTCATATTTAAAAATCTCTTTTTTTGGGAAAAAAAATGTTAATGATAAGATTGCAATAAGAGTAACGAAAATCTTATCTACGATATTTTTATATGTATAAAATCTTAAGAATTTAGCCATTTCCTTAATAAAAAATTGAAGCTATGCAATTTTTTGGAAGGATGAAAAAATAAGAATACTAAAACATGACAAAGAAAATTTTCTATATTTTCAAATTAATTGTATTTTATGTCTCTAATCGAATGAGAAAATTATGTTTTTTTTTTCTTATAAGAGGGTTTCTTTTTTTGTAAAATATTAGAAAGTAATCTATTTTCATCATTAATACTTTCTTCTAAACAAATCGTAGATTCTGTTCTAAGTACTCCTTTTATTTCTCCAATTTTAGAAATCACATCTCTAGCATCTGAAGGATCTCTAGCTATAATTCGACAAAAAAGATTATACTTACCGGAAGTAATATATAATTGGACAATATTAGGAATTTTTTTTAGTTCTTCTTTGACTAATTTTGATTCTCTAGAATCGGATAATATTCCAACAAAAGCAATTAGATGAAACCCTAATGATTCATAGCCTATTATCAAAGTACTTCCTTTTATGATTCCAGCCTCTTCTAATTTTTTCACTCTGACATGAACAGTTCCAACTGATAAGGGTTTAATTTCTTCGCTTATTTGTTTACTGATTTCAGTATATGGGGTTCTAGCATTTATATTCAGTTTTCTGACAATGGTATTGTCTATTTCGTCTGTATTATATCTTAGAATCATTGTTATATATTTTTTTTTTTGAATAAAGGTATTAAAAATACCAAGATACAAAACTTTCTTTTGAAGACCTATTTCCTTCTTTTTCAAGATATTTTTTATACAGAAAATCTTTTCCTATCTATAAAATCTTCCAACGATATGGTATAAATAATTCCGCTAGTTAAAATAGATAAAAATTGAATACTTCTTTTCTCATTTTCATGATTCTTTCTGAAAAAGAATATTCCTACTTATATGAGGTTTCTGTATGTTTCCATGAAGATTCATTTTTACATTCTGTCAATATTAGATTTTCATGGTTAGGATAATAATTGGACAAGTCCATATATTCTATTATGTTAGATCTTGTTTCCAATTCATAATTGGGATTTTTTCTTGATTGGAAAAATGATAGCGGCCATCCGTAACGAAATATTTTCCACTTATTTGGACTTTTTTTTTGGGCTTTTTTTCTAAAATAAGAAAACCCTTTCCTCTTAATTCCAGAAAATTTTCTAATTTATCGTCTAATAATATGGATACTTTTGTTTTTTCATCTATATCTGTTTTTATGTTTAAAGATAGGGAGTCCTCTTTATTTTCAATTTTTTTTATTTTCTTATTTGGATGAATATTAGGATCCATCAACTCAATAAAATCTTTCTTTTGATTTTTGGAAGATCCATTTGGATTAATATATAAATGAGAAGAACTTAAAATGTTTCCTTTTTCCATGCAAATGTTTACATCATCATTTTTTTTGATTATTTGAATCTCTCCTTTAGAAAAAATTTTTCCAAAAAAAGATGTATTAGGTTTTTTTTCTGTATTTAAAACAAGTAATTTTTTGGTATCTATAGATAGATATCCATTCCATTTCAAAAAATTTTTATGGAAAAAAACTCCATTTATGCATCCTGTTGTATTGTATTTTATGTCTCTAAAAGAAAAGTTTTTTAAAATGCAGGATTTATAAAAAAGACTTATATAGGCTGGACTGGTCATTTCATAATCCGTATTTATAGAATTGATTTTTATTCCAACTTTTTTAAGTTCTAATTTTCCAAAATAATGCGGATTTTCTAATCTTCCAAAAATTCGTATTTTTCCGGAAATAAAACCTCTAGCTTCACTATCCATTTTTTTCCATAAAAAAGGGAAATCACTTATGTTGAAATTTTTAATACTTACCTTCCAATTGAGTTTATATTTTTTTTTGAATTCGTTATTAATATTTCCAGAAAATGAAAAAATTTCAGAAGAGTCTTTATTCTTCAATATCCCATGAATTTCAGAATTATTTTTAGAACGAATAAAAAAATTTCCAAGAACCTTTTTTTCAATTGAAATATTTTTAATATTGATATTTATATTATTGGGTTCAATTTTTTTTAAACCCACTTTAAAAACCAAAATGCCATTTGCATAACCATTTATCATAAAGTCTTTTTTTGGAAGTATTTTTTTTAATTGAATATTATTCAATAATATTTTAAATTTCATATCATTTTCTTGATGAAAAGAAGATTTGATGACAATTTTTTCATGATCATTATCTGATGATAATATGATATTATCAATGATATATTTTTTATTTTCCAAGTCTATTTTTATTTTCCCTATATTCCTATTCATTTGATTGATAATAAACCAATCATATCCATTGATATTCAATTTGGAAGGTAGTATAAAAAAAATCCAAAAATTCCTATTATAATTAATTTTTTTAAAAAGAAAATTTAGTGTTTGTTTTTGAAATTCTTTTTTTTTGAATTTGAAAAAAAAATTGAAATTGATTATTAAAAAGTTTTTTTTGTCAAAAATGGAAAGATCTATTTTTTTAGATAAAAAATTATTAAATGATATTTTTTTGATATATAACTGAATTTTATTCTTTACAAAGGAATTTATTTTAAGATAAAAACGATCAATTAATATTTCCTTGAATTGGATCTTTTTTGTGAAAAGACTCATTTTTATTACATCATTTTTGTATAGTCCTGATAATTGAATATCTGATAATATTTTTATTTTTTTTTGCAAATTCATCAATTTAAAAAAGCCTTTTTTAATTGAAAAATGAAAAAAAGCATATTGTTTTTTTATTATAGGATTCTTCTTAAAACGAAGATTCTTTCTTAAAGAAGAAATCTCCTTTTTTATAGATGTAAAAAAATCTTTCCATATAAAATTTCCATGAATAGAACCGGTAATTATATCGGATATATCTATGAAAAAACTTTTTTTGGATTCATTTTTAATTAATAGAATTTTCATTTTTTTGAAAAATTGATTTTCATTTTTTGTATTAATACTTAGAAATAATTTTTGAAAATTATTATGGATTTGTCCATGACAATTGATTTCGATTCCTGAATCAGGAAAAGGACAAGAAAGGGTAATAAAAAAGTGATTCAAACTATTTTGAATATTCTTTTTCAAAGAAAAATTCTTATAGATTCCTTTGAAATTGAAAATCCATAAACATGAGGGAATTCTTAATGGGATTAAAGAATCCATACTTTCTTTTCTTTTGGTTGAAATTCTTCCTAGATATTTAATATTTAGATTATTAGTACGAGAAATACAAGCATAGATGTGAGATGTAAAAGTTTTGGAATGGATGTTCCCATTTATTTTCATCCATTTTTTTTTGAAAATTAAATCTCCTTTGTAGGAAAAAATATGGTTAAAAGAATTCAAAAGATTTAATTTCGAATGATAAGAAGATGGAAATATTTTTTTTATTTCATGAACTGAAGTTTGAAAAACAGTTTTTAAAAATTGAATCTCTCTCCATTCTTTTTTTAGATTATAAAAAATATTAATTTTTTCTGAAAATATTTTCTTGAAAAGAATATTTTTTATATAAATTTTTGAAAAAGAAATTTTTTCATTCAATTTTCCATTTATAAATCCATGAACGGAAAAAATGAGTGGAAAACTCTTTTTTTTAGAAAAGTTTGAAAAAAATATACTGATGAAATCAGAACCTAATTTGGATCCTTCAAAGATTTCTCCTTTTATGCTCATATTCTTTTTATCCACATTATTTTTATTCGCATTATAAAAAAATGTAACTTTTCCTTTCAAATGGCTATCAGATGTTCTTAGAAAAAAATTGTGGATTTTTAACTTCGAAGTAAAATAAGTAAAATGACAAAAAAAATTTTCTATACGATAATTTTTTCTTTTTATATATCCATTTAATTTTAGAAAAAAAATAGTGGCTTTTATTTTTTGATCTTCATCTATTTTTATATTTCTTATTGAAGTAGAAAAATTATTTTTGTAACTTTCTTTAGAGTTAAAATTTTCATATACTAAATGAGCATTTTTTATTTTAAAATTAGAACAACTAATAGTTTGGATAGAGTTTTTTTTATTTAAATCTCTTTTTAGGATAAATTCTTTGAAAAAGGTAAAAAAACTGTTTTCTTTTTCATTTAAATACTTTTTGACAAAAATTTTAGGATTTTCAAGTATTAGATTTCCTATATTTAGACATTGAGAACTTATAAAAAAATATTGAAAAAAATTTTTTATAGATATTTTACATTTGGATAAATGAATCAAATAAAAGTGATGATGATCCATAATCCTCACGTCGGAAAGATGAAATTCTTTTTTAAAAAGATTCATAGACACATTTTTCACACGAATTCTTTGACCAAGATGGGTATTCATTTTTTTCACAAAAAATGCCGTTATTTTTTCTTGTATCTCTTTTCGATAATAAAAAGTTGTGCTAATTACTCCTAATAAGAAAATAGCTATACAAAGGATATAGATATTCTTTTTTCTAAAAAAGAATTTTATTAAAAATCCATGATTCATTTCTAAAGATATTGTTATTTTTTTTATGAAAAAAAAACTTATTGTCATTGGGATAGAATCCTCGTGTGATGATACGGCAGTCTCTATTATAAAGAATAGATGTGTATTATCGAATGTTATAATTCGTCAAAAAATTCATAAACAATATGGAGGAGTCGTCCCAGAAATAGCTTCAAGATTACATGAGAAATCTCTCATTTTAGCTGTAAATAAATCTATATCCTATGCAAGGATAAATAAAAATCAAATTGATGCTGTATCTTTTACGCTAGGTCCAGGACTAATAGGTCCTTTATTAGTAGGTACTTCTTTTGCAAAATCTTTATCAATGGGATTAAAAATTCCTTTATTAACTGTCAATCACGTACAAGCACATATCCTTTCGCATTTTATACAAAAAGCTAATATGAATAATACTTATCCTAAATTTCCTTTTTTATGTTTAATGATTAGTGGAGGACATACTTTAATAGTAAGAGTTAACGATTTTTTTCAAATGGAAATATTAGGATCGACCTTAGATGATTCCGTAGGAGACGCTTTTGATAAAATAGCTAGAATTTTAGGATTTTCTTATCCTGGAGGTCCTTTATTAGATCATTTTTCTATCAATGGATATTCTAAAAAATTTAGGTTTTCTAAACCCTCAGTAAAAGGATTAAATTTTAGTTTTAGTGGTTTGAAAAGCCAGGTATTACAGTTTATAAACAATAAATTACAAAAAGATTCCTTTTTTGTAAAAAAAAATTTATCCGATTTGTGTGCTTCAGTACAGAATATTATAGCCGAAATTCTTTTGGAAAAAGTGTTAAAAGCTACCTTAAAAACAGGAATTTTTAGAGTAGCTTTAGCAGGAGGAGTTTCTGCTAATAATGAGATTAGACGACATTTTATTCTTTTTGCAAAAAGAGACAAAAAACTAGAAATTTTTCTTCCCAAAAAGGAATATTCTACAGATAATGGAGCTATGATAGCCATCACTGGACTACTTAAATACGAAAAAAATATATTCGATTCCATGAATGTCACTCCATATTCTAAATTAAAAACATTCTAGACTAAGTACATCTACAAATTAGATTCCTATCTCCGTATCCATCATCGATTCTACTAATAGAGGGCCAAAACTTTCTCTCTTTTACCCAATTCAATGGATAAGCTGCTTTTTCTCTAGTATAAGGATAAACCCATTGGTTGTCTGTTAATAAATCTAAACTATGTGGAGCATTTTTTAATACATTTTCTTTTTCAGAAAATTTCCCTTCTTCAATTTCATGAATTTCTTGACGTATGTTTATAAGGGTTTCAATAAAACGATCTAATTCTTCTTTAGATTCACTTTCCGTAGGTTCTATCATCATACATCCTTCTACAGGAAAAGATATAGTAGGAGCATGAAATCCATAATCCATCATTCTTTTGGCTATATCTATAACTTCTATCCCAATTGATTTGAAAATTCTACAATCTATAATCAGTTCGTGTGCTACAGTATCATTTTTTCCAACGTATAATATTTTATAATCATTTTTTAATTTTTTCTTTATGTAATTAGCATTCAATATAGATATTTCCGTGCATTTTTTGAGTCCATCTGGACCTAGAAGACGAATATAAGCATAAGAAATTGTTAAAATTAGAGAAGATCCATATGGAGAAGAAGATACGGTCAATGTTTTTTTATTTTTTTCATTTTGAAGAAAGGGATGATTTGGAAGAAAAGGTTGTAAATGAGAAGCAACACAAATAGGACCCATTCCTGGGCCACCTCCTCCATGAGGAATGGCAAAAGTTTTATGCAGATTCAGATGACATACATCTACACCTATTTTTTCTGGTTTCATTAATCCAATTTGTGCATTCATATTGGCTCCATCCATATAAACTTGTCCTCCATTTTTGTGAACTATTTCTATAATTTCTTGAATATGAAATTCGTAAACTCCATGAGTTGATGGATATGTAATCATTAATACGGATAAAAAATCTTTGTTTTCTTTTACTTTTTTTAACAAATCATTTTGATCTATGGATCCATCTTTCTTTGTGGAAATTAAGATAACTTTCATTCCAGCCATCATCGCAGATGCAGGATTGGTTCCGTGTGATGAAGAAGGAATTAGAGCTACATTTCTTTTATCTTCTTGTAAAGAGTGATGATAAGCTTTGATAACCATAAGTCCAGCATATTCTCCTTGAGCCCCTGAATTAGGTTGTAAAGATATTCCAGGAAATCCAGTTATTTCTTTTAGGTATTTTTCTAAATTTCTTATAATAAACTGGTATCCTTTTGTTTGTTCCTTAGGAACAAAAGGATGAATATTTCTCCATTCGTATTGGCTAAGAGAAAATAATTCTGCAGATGCATTTAATTTCATGGTACATGATCCTAATGGAATCATAGAATGAGTCAAAGAAAGATCTTTTCTTTCTAGTCTTTTAATATAACGCATAAGTTCATTTTCTGAATGAAACTTATGAAAAATTGAATGGGTTAAAAAATTAGATCTTCTTTTTAAAGAATTAGGAATTTTACATTTTTCCTCTTGATTTTTTTTGAAAAAAAATTTATAGGTATTTCTTTCCATTTTTTTATGATTATTAACTTCATGAAATATAGAAAGAATATGATGAATATCCTCTTCACAAGAAGTTTCGTCTAAAGTGATTGTCATCATATGACAATCTACATATCGGAAATTAGTTCTTCTTCGTTCAGCTATTTTTTTGAGTTTTTCTAAAGAAAAAATTTCTGGATTTTTTATTCTGATTCTGAGAGTGTCAAAATAAAAGGAGTTAATTTGCTCTATTCCATTCACAGTGTGGATCAATCCATTTTCTAACTTTTTTGTCCATTTATGAATATTTTCTGCAATTATTTTTAATCCTTTTGGACCATGATATAAAGCATACATAGAAGCCATGATAGCAGGCAATACTTGTGATGTACAAATATTTGAAGTGGCTCTTTCTCTTTTTATATGTTGTTCTCTTGTTTGCAAAGCCATACGAAATGCTTTTTTATTTTTTCTATCCACAGATTCTCCAATAATTCTTCCTGGAAGAAAACGTTTATACTTTTCAAGAGTCGAAAAAAAAGCGGCATGAGGCCCCCCGTATCCCATAGGAATCCCAAAAGATTGAGTAGATCCTACTACTACATCCGCATTCCATTCTCCAGGAGGCGTTAATAAGGTTAGAGATAAAAGATCTGCAGATACTATCACCGATATATCTTTTTCTTTTGCATATTTTACTGTTTCAGTATAGTCATAAATTTCTCCTAAAGAGGAAGGATATGGAAGGAGTAATCCGAATATATTTTTTTTTTGATATTTTTTTAATTCTCCATGAAAATCTTGAATTAATTTGATTCCTAAACCAAAGCATCTAGTCTTGAGTATGGATAATGTTTGTGGAAAAATTTCATCTGAAACGAAAAAATAAGGATCATTTTTTATCCGTTTTCTTCTTAGACTTTCTTTATAAATCATAATCATGGCATCAGCTGATGCAGTTCCTTCATCTAACATAGAAGCGTTACTAATTTTCATGGAAGTTAGATCTGAAATCATAGTTTGAAAATTGATTAAGGCTTCTAAGCGCCCTTGAGATATTTCCGATTGATAGGGAGTATAAGGAGTATACCAATTTGGGTTTTCTAAAATATTTCTTTGAATTACGGCTGGAGTAATAGTATTTTTATATCCCAATCCTATATAAGAACGAAAAACTTTATTTCTTTTGCTAACTCGAAAAATATGATTCAAATATTTATATTCAGAAATAGAATTCGGAAGAATTAAATTTTTTTTTAAACGTATTTCTTTTGGAATTGTTTTATGGATTAACTCTTTTAGGGAGCTACATTTTAAGATTTTCAACATTTTGTTAATTTCTTCCAAAGACGGACCTATATGTCTGAAATAGAATTTTCCCTTAATGAAATCCTCATTCATAAAAAATAGAAATTGTGTTTATATTTATAAAACCTATAAAACCTTACAAAGTAAGATAAATATTTAATCGTTTAAAAAAAAATGAAAGTTACTATTATTGGAGCGGGAAATGTTGGAGCTTCATGTGCTAGTCTTTTAGCTGAAAAAGATATCGTAAATGAAATCGTTTTATTAGATATAAGAGATAAATTTGCCGAAGGAAAGTGCTTAGATATATCTCAAATGTTCCCTATTATTGGTTCAAACACTCATATTATTGGCTTTACCAATGATTATTCAAAATCTAAAAATTCTGAAGTAATTATTATTACTTGTGGAATCCCTAGAAAACCTGGAATGAGTCGTGATGATTTAGTAAATCATAATGCAAAAATTATTCATTCTGTAACTAAAGAATCTATTCGTTTCTCTCCAAAAGCAAAATTTATCATCGTTTCTAATCCATTAGATGTAATGTCCTATGTGAGCTATCTTACAGCTAAAGTGGATTCTTCTCGTGTGATTGGAATGGCTGGAATTTTAGATTCAGCTAGATATCGCTATTTTTTGTCTGAAGAATTAAATTGTTCTCCTCATGATATACAAACTTTATTATTAGGTGGACATGGAGATACGATGGTTCCTTTATACAGATATACATCTATATCTGGAATTCCTATTATGGAATTTATATCAAAAGAAAAAAATCAAGTAATTATTGAAAAAACTAAAAAAGGTGGAGAACAAATTGTAAATCTTTTGGGAACTTCAGCCTGGATGGCCCCTAGTGCTTCCGTACTACAAATGGTCGAGTCTATTATAAAGGATTCTAAACGAATTTTATCATGTTCTGTTTTTTTAAAAGGAGAGTATGATTTGAAAAATGTTTACCTAGGAGTTCCAGTTATGTTGGGAAAATCTGGAATAGAAAAAATTATAGAATTAAAACTGAACCAAGAAGAAAAAAATCTTTTAAAAAAATCCGCTAATCATGTAAAAAATATGATCAAAAAATTGGAAAATTTTCATTAGAATATTCTGAAAAGAAATTTATACAATCTTTTATCCAGATTTCAAAATCAATTTTCTTATATAGATACGATATACTATTGTATAGATAAAAATTATTATAGAAGTTATAATACTAATTTTAGAAAAATAATCTCCATATTTTATATAAAAAGTTTTTTTTCTATTCAGACGAACTTTTGATGATAAAACCCCATCCCTTCCATAAGGAAGGAAAGAAAGGATTTGCCCTTTGTCATCAATGATACAAGAAACTCCTGTATTTGCGGACCTAGCAATATATTTTCTATTTTCAATGGCTCTAAGACGTGCATAATACAGGTGTTGCTTATAACCTTGTGAAAAACCCCACCAACCATCATTAGTAATGATAATCATAAATTCTGCATTTTTTTTGAAAAATTTAGAAACATATTCTCCAAATATAGATTCATAGCAAATAATAGGTGCTACCTTGATTCCTAAATCAGGATGTATAAATACAACCGGCTCCTCTTGTTTTCCATGTTCCATGACAGACCCTCCAAAATTCAGCAATATATTTCCTAATATAGGAAAAAGAATTCCTTTGTAAGGAAAAGTTTCTACAGCTGGAACTAATTTAGATTTGTGATGAATCTCAATATTGTCATCAGATGTTCCTATTTGTATCACAGAATTGAATATATCCAACCATTGGATCCTTTTTTCCTTTTCCATAAAAATTGGGGTGGAAGTTTTACTACTACTATTAGTATAGGATAAAGCATATAATTCTATACCTGTAATAAATACAGTCTTTGGATATTTTTTTTTTAGATGATTTCTAAATAGAGAAATTAAGCTCTCTTGAGTTAGATGATCCATAGAAATTTTATGACCATATCCAGGCAATACCGTTTCAGGGGCTATAATAAAATTTTTCTTACCAGAAAAAATTTTTTTATCTATCAATGTTTGCAATTTTTTGATCAATTTTTCCGTTGAAATTTTATATTTCTGGTGATATGGATCAATATTGGGTTGTAAAATAAAAACATCTACAGTCTCATCTCTTCCTTTCCATTCCTCACATTTTGAATATAAATAATTTGAAATAAAAATAAGGAAAAATATTTTTCCTACATTAAAAAAAATATTTTTATATAAAGTGAGTTTATTCTCATTCTTTTGATATTCAGTAATCGATTTCATGAGTCCTATATTGACACTCCATATCCATAGAGTCCCTCCTAAAATTCCAGTATATTCATACCATTGAATCCATTCTGGATGATTAGAAAAACCATTTCCTAGATTCAACCAAGGCCAAGAAAGCTCCCATTCTAAGTGCATTTTTTCAAACGATATCCATATACAAACTAAGAATAGGTCTCCTATATTTTGATCTTCTACATTTTTTTTTACATACGAATAAATTGAAAATACAATCGACATAAAAAAAGAATTAAGCATAACAGGAATCAAATAGGCTTCTATTATAGCAAAATCTCCATTAGGTTTTTTTGCATAAGATAACCACCATGTAGAAAGAGCGTTCCAGGTAAAAAAAGTAAGAAAGGACCAGAAAAAAATTTTTTTGAAAGAAGAATAACTCAAGGATTCTTCTAGATATAATAAAGGAACAAAAGCGATGAATAAAAACAAAGGATTCCCATAGGTAGGCCATCCTAATCCTAACAAAAATCCTGAAAGAAGACTACAGAAAAAAAATTGTATTCTTTTGTTGTTTTTGAAAGAAACAGAACTCACAATACAATTAAAAAATTGATCAGATGAAAAGTGGAGCTGGCGGGATTCGAACCCGCGTCCAAACAAGTACGAAAAAGGAGTTCTACATATTTATCCAAAGTCTATTTTTTTTAGATTAGAATCGTTCTTTGGATTCCTCATCTAATCCTAGATTCAGAATCTAATTGGAAAACTTAAGAATCATCCGTTTTCTTATCCTTATATTTTGAGTACCTCTATATCATCAGAAACTATAAGGAGGATTTCTGAGAGATATTTTGCTTCTGTGTCTTACAGATCAAGCTATAATGATAATATTATTTTTCATTAAGCAGCAAAAGCGTATTGTTTTTCGCCATTTATACTTGTAACGCGGTATTTACGTGTAACTCCTTACGTAACACGATATGCTTTCCTTTGTCAATAATCTTGCTGTCTATTCCAAAACCAGCCCCTAATTTTAATAAAAATCTGAACTAAAGATAAACAAATAAAAATTATTTATATCAGTATTCACGAAGATTTTTTCATGATGAAATGCTATTTATTATAACAAACTTGTTTGATTTGAAACGTCTAATCGAATAAAAATAAATAATAAAACGGTGAAAGACCAAAGAGAAGATCCACCGTAACTGAAAAAAGGTAAAACAATCCCTATGGTTGGAAATAATCCCATAACCATTCCTAAATTGATAAGGATGTGGATGAAAAGAATATTTCCTACTGAGTATCCAAAAATTCTTCCAAAAGGATCTTTTTGTCTTTCAGATAAAAAGTATATACGACTAATAAATAATAAATAAATTATAATTAAAGTAACACTTCCTATAAACCCCCATTCTTCTCCTACCGTACAAAAAATATAATCTGTATGTTGTTCTGGCAAAAATTTTCCTTTTGTAATGGTTCCTTTTTGATATCCTTTTCCAAAAAATTTTCCAGAACCAATTGCTGTTTTTGAATAAAGTAGATTATACCCTACGTTTTCTCTGTATTTTCTATCAAATTCATTTTGAAATAGGATATTAATTCTATCCTTGTGATGTTTTTTCAAAAATTTTTGATAAAAAAGTGGAGAAATAAAAACAAAAATAGAAAAACTGATAATAAACAAGAGATAAAAAAATAAATCATTTATGGATCTTTTTTTTT
>NZ_CP059210.1:17233-25630 GCF_014252095.1 Blattabacterium cuenoti | reverse complement strand
AATAAAATTAAAAATAATAAAGAAGTTAGGATCCAAGGTGATATATTTAGTGAAAGAATAAACAAAAAAATTAAAATAAATGCATAAAATATAAAAAAAATAGACAATCCTTCTCTATATAAAGTAAGAATAAAAGAGGAAAAAACTATAGCTGAACCTGGATCTGGTTGAAGAAGAATTAAAACAGCAGGTAATATTAATATTATAAATATATATAATAATATTTTTTTATTTTTTTGAAAATCTTCTTGACTCATAAGATGAGCTATCATCAAAGATGTCGATATCTTTGATAATTCAGAAGGTTGAAAACTAATGGGACCAAAAACATACCAAGATTTTGATCCATTCACATTTTTTCCTAAAAAGAATACTCCAATTAAAAGAATTAACGTAAATAAGAAAAAATAAGGAGAAAAATATTTATAATGTATAGGTTTAAATAAAAAAACTATAAATATGAAAATAAGACTTAATAGAATCCATATCAACTGCTTTTCTGCTTTTTCAGTAGAAACAGAATAAAGGTTCATACCTCCAAAAGAGGTCATAAAAACATAAAGAAGAACGATATACCAGTCTATATTTCTTAGTAATGTTTTATTTCTTTTTATCAATAGAATTTTTTGTATTATTTATTAGTGGAATCGATCACTTTCATGTTTGCTATAGTATCGTATACCTTTTGTAGTCCTGAAGTCATTATTCTTTTCTCAAGATTTTCCCTTTTTACTTGATTTCTAATATATTTCTCTGCAAGAAGACTAGCTATAGGTCCTGCCCAACGAGATCCAAATCCGCCATTTTCTATAATCACTGAAATAGCTATTTTAGGGTCTTCTACAGGGGCAAATAAAATGAAAATAGAATGATCAGGTAGAGGAACCATCTTTTGATTCACTTTAATAAAATTTTGTGCAGTTCCAGTTTTTCCAGCCATTCTAATATCCGAAGATCTAAAACTTTTTCCGGTTCCAATTATAAAAACTTTTTCCATTCCACTAATAATTAAATTGAAATACTTACTTTTTACTTTAGTGTGTTTAGCCCTAGTATAATTAGGATTAGAAATAGGTTGATAATTAATAGATTTTACAATATGTGGAGTATAAAAAAAACCTTTATTTGCTATAGAACAAACCATATTAGCTAATTGAATAGGAGTAACATTTATTTCTCCTTGACCAATGCTATTTGAAATAATCGTCAGAGCATTCCATTTTGAATCTCCATATTTTTTATTGTAATAATCTCCAGATGGAATCACTCCTTTTTCTCCCGTAGCTAAATCATTATATAAATAATTTCCAAATCCAAAACTTTTAATAATCTCACTCCATTCATTGACCCCTTTTGTTAAATTTTTTGGATATTTTTCAATCACACGTTTATAAACTTGTGCAAAATAATTATTACAAGATACAGCTACAGCCGTTTCTATTCCTATAGGTAATCCATGAATCCCAGAATGACAATGAATTCTCTTTTTCCCGTATCTAAATCCCTTATAGCATACGAAAGTAGTGTTTTTGTTTACTACTCCCATTTGAAGACCAGCCAATTCCGTTAATAATTTAAACGGAGACGCTGGAGGATAACGAGCTTGTGTAGTTCGATCTAATAAGGGGTAATCTATTGTATTTTTAATTAATTTTCTAAATTCTTCAGAACGATGAATTCCTACAAACAAGTTAGGATTATTAATAGGACTAGAAACTAAAGATAAAATTTCTCCATTCTTAGGATTAATAGCGACTATTCCTCCTTTTTTTTGATACATAAGTTTTTCTGCATAATCTTGCAATTTCCAATCAATCGTTAATGAAATATCATTTCCACTAATGGCTTTTACATTATTTTTTTTGTTGTTATAACTTCCTATAATGCATCCATTTCTATCTCTAATCCAATATTTAACTCCTTTTTTTCCTCTTAAAATCTTTTCATAAGATTTTTCTACTCCAGCCCAACCTATAAAATCTCCTATTTGATAATAATTGGATTCCTTCTTGATATCTTTTTGTGTCACTTCTCCTATATATCCTAAAATATTTGCAGAACTTTCTACTTTGTAATCTCTAAGAGAACGTTTTGTCCAATCAAAACCCTTATACTTATAAAGTTTTTCTTGTATAGTAGCAAATTTTTCTTTTGAAAGAAAAGGAAGAAAAACAGATGGTAAATACTTTGAATAAGCTTTTGCTTTTTCTAAATTTTTGTAAAAAGTATCTTTTTCTATTCCTAGAAGATTACAAAATTCTATGATATTAAAATGTTCATCTATAAGCATAGGAATAACTATCAATTCATAAATAGACTTATTGAACACTAATAAATTGTTGTTTCTATCAAAAATAGATCCTCTTTCAGGAATAATAATTTCTTGTTTAATAGAAGTATTAAATGCATTTAAAATATACTTCTCAGTATATATCTGTATATAAAATAACCTGATTATAAAAATTAAACCTATAGAACTTAGAAAAATATAAAATATGTATAATTTTTTCAATGTTTAATCTTTCTAAAGAAAAAATATATAATACATAAAATAGTTGTAAAAATACTGCTAAATGTAGTTTTCAATAAGATAATTTTATTAAAATGAGAGATTTTAAATATTTCTAGTATAAACAAAGAAAAATGATGCATGATAACTAATGAGAATATGTAAAGAATTTTTCTAATAAATGGCAATTCATAAATTGAAAAATCATTTTGATTAATGTAATTTTTTCCGTCAAAAAATTGTAAAAATCTTAATCTAAAAAAAGCAGAAAGAGTCGTAGAAAAAGCATGATTTCCTCCTGTATTCATACAATTATCTATAATACAGCCAATTATAAATGATAAGAATAAAAACAGAAATCTATTTCCATGATAGGAATAAATCAATATAAAAAGTATATATATATAAGTGTACCATCCAAAAAATATAGGATTTAATATAGATATTTGAATTAAACAAAGAATAAAAATATAAAAAACGTGTATAAGAAAACTTTTAATAGAATTCATTATTTATGTTCAACTTTATAAAGTTGAATATTATTCCATTCTTTCTTAAATAAATTTTTTACCACATAAGCATTTTCTATGGTTGAAAAATTGGAAAAAAGTTGAACTCTTATAACATAATTGGCATGTTCTTCATCAAATTTATAAGAAGAAACTTTTCCTATAGGGATCCCCTCAGGGAAAGTAGCTGATTTTCCATCTGTTTCCACAATATCTCCCTTAGAAAAAATGGAATGTTTAGGAATATCATATAAAACAACATGTTCATGGTCCAATCCATCCCAACTAACAGTTCCAAAATATTTGTTTTTTCTTAACCTAGCATTTACTTTAATTTTTGGATTTAAAAGAGAAATTGCAATACTAAAATGTGGAGAAGTTTTTATAATAATTCCTGCAATTCCATCAGATAAAATTATCCCCATATCTATTTTTATTCCATCTAAACTTCCTTTATTAATAGTTATATAATTTTCCTGTTCATGAATACTATTATTGATAATTTTGACGGGGGTATAAATATACTGTTGTAAATATTCTACATTTTCTTCTTTAAAATCTTTATTTATTTTTTTTATTTTTGAAGAAATAGACGCATGACGCAATTTTATATTTTCTTTTATAAGAATTTCATTTTCAATTTCTAATAAAAAATAACTACGTAATCGATAAATAGTTTCATAAATTTTTCCAAGAAGAAAGCTAGAAGATCCTGTATAGATTGGAAAATTCTTTTTTGAAAAAGAAAGAAAAAGAGCTGAGGATTCTAAAAAAATGAAAAAAATAAAAAAACGCCATTTTAAAAAAAAATTCCAAAGTTCACGCATAATATTAAACCCCCCTATTCTATTTCATTAAAAATGTAAATTTATCAATATTTTTTAAAGCGACACCCGTTCCTTTCACAACGGCCCTCAAAGGATCCTCTACTAAAAAAACAGAAAGACCCGTTTTTTTAGAAATTCTTTTATCTAAACCTCTTAAAAGAGAACCTCCTCCTGCCATATATATACCTGTTTTGTAAATATCTGCAGCCAGTTCTGGAGGGGTTCTAGAAAGTGTTTCCATAACTGCATCTTCAATACGTAAAATGGATTTATCCAGTGCAGGAATAGTTTCTTTATAAGAAATATTCATTTCTTTAGGTTTTCCTGTAGGAAGATCTCTTCCTTGTATATGAATATTTTCCGGAGGGTTTTCAATAGCTTCTATAGCTGAACCTATATCTATTTTTATTTTTTCTGCAGTTCTTTCTCCTATGTAGAAATTATATTTCGTACGAAGAAAATAAGCTATATCATTAGTAAAAACATCTCCAGCTATTTTAATAGATTTTTGACAAACAATTCCACCTAAAGCGATGACTCCACATTCTGTAGTTCCTCCACCAATATCAATAATCATATTTCCTTCAGCTTTAGTTACCGAGATTCCAGAACCAATAGCTGCGGCCATTGGTTCTTCAATTAAATAGACTTCTTTTGCATTAAGATGTTGTGCTGAATCTTTTACGGCTCTTTTTTCTACTTCCGTAATTCCGGATGGAATACAAATAACCATAGTTAGGGATGGGGTAAATAACTTTTTATTTATACCTGGAATTTTTTGTATAAACTCTCTGATCATTAACTCTGCTACTTGGTAGTCTGCAATCACCCCATCTTTTAATGGCTTATAAATCTTAATATTATCATGCGTTTTTCCTTGCATTTGTTTGGCTTCTTCTCCTACAGCTAACACTTTTTTAGTTCTGACATCTATGGCAATTATAGAAGGTAAATCTACAATCACTTTATTGTTATGCATGATAAGAGTATTCGCTGTCCCTAAATCTATGGCGATTTCTTGAGTAAATAGATTCTTCATAAAGTCAACTAAACCCATTGATATTTTTTTATGAAAATATTCGCTCAATTTAAATAAAAAAATAACTTCATGAAAAATGCAGTTTTTCAGTAAATTACTAAGAAAAATTTTCTTTTTTGAAAGAACATGATATTTTCTTATTACAAGGAAGCAATAAAAATAATAAAAAAAATTATTTAGAAAAATCTTTTTTCTTAATTTCTAAAGAAATAGGAAAAATAATTAAAAAATCCTCTTATTTTGAAAGTGAAGCTTGGAATATGAATAAAAATACATCTACTTTTTATAATAGGGCTTTACATATAAAAACTTTTTATTCTCCCATGGAGATTTTGGAAAAAATCTATCATATTGAATTGATTCTCGGAAGAAAATCTAAATCTATTACGGATAAAAATGATTCTTATGAAAAAAGAAAGTACAAGGATAGAGAAATAGATATAGATATTTTGTTTTACGATCATCTTATAATGCACAGTTCTATTTTAACTATTCCACATCCTTTATTACATTTTCGTAGATTCGCTCTAGAACCTATGTGTGAAATAACACCAAGAAAATATCATCCAGTATTTCATATTACTCTATTAGAGATATTAGGTTTGTGTGCAGATAAGTTGAAAACAAGAAAAATCTAATTGAAAAAAAATAGGTTATATAGGATTTTTTTCTATGTGAATGTGAAGTAAAGCCTTTTTTTTCATAGCATAGTTATAGTTATTATTTAAGAAATTTAATTCAGTTGCCTAGAACCATAATTTTTTTATTGTTTTTATTCCCTATTTTTAGTTACGCAAGAAAGGAAAATAAGAATTCTATATCCTTTTCTGAATCAAAGATAGAGATCGATAAATTTGATGAAGAAAATTCTTTAAATAAAGTTAAGTATAATTCTGATATTCAAGAACATAATATAGAAGAAGGAAAATCTTATTTAAATGGAAATGCTTTAATAGAATATCTTGATACGAAAATTGAAGCCAATAGGATAGAGTTCAATTGGAAAAAGGGATATATACACGCTATAGGAAAAAAAAACTATCCAATTTATATCCAAAAAGGGGATAAAAAGTATTCTATTTACAGTTTTTTTCACCTAGACTTAGGTGAAAAAATGTGGAATGCTAAGGAGATCTATATCCAAGAAAAAGATCATGTGATTATAGCTAATAGGATGAAGGAAGAAAAGAATTATAGCTTAATGGAAAAAGTAATATATACTGCAGATCCACTCTTTATAGAAAAAAAAGAGATATCTCCAGATTTTTATTTGGAAACCAATTATTTGAAATATTTTCATAAAAAAAAATCTATTTTTACCGGACCTGTATTTTTTTATTTATATAGAGTTCCAATTCCTCTAGTTTTTCCATTTTTATATATTCCTGATAGGGGTTCTTCTTATGGAATTTCTTTTCCTAGATTTGGAATTAAAAACAAGAAAATTTATATAGAAAACATAGGAATTTTTTTTCCTATTTCCAATTATTTCAATTGTAGAATTAACGGTTCTATATATGGAATTGAAAAATGGAAATTAAAAACAGAAATGGAATATAAATTAAAATATGGAGATAATGGATTTCTTTTTTTTGATTATCAATCCGTATCCAAAAACGATTTTGACTATCAATTAAAATGGAAACATAATCAAGATATTAAATCCAATTTTGAAATAAAATTTAATGCAGATATGAATTATCATAATAAGTTTACTACAAAAACAAATTCATCCATAAATAAGGAAGTCAATATTTCTCATCTTAGCTTAAGAAAAAGATTTCAAGAATCTTTTTTAAATATAGAGGCTTATATGATTCAAAACTCCCATAACAGAGAGATAGAATTAAAAATTCCAAAAATTAATTTTTCCATTCGAAAAAAACCTTTTTTTTTCAAAAAAAATCCGTTTTTACGTCAATTTGTTATGGATTATAAAGTTTTTTCAGATAATTCTATCTATCCAAATAAAATAGAAAAAAAAATAGATTTTCAATCTAAAATTAATAATACTATAAACTTATCTACCTATTATATTCTTCCTGTTCATTATGATCCTTATTTGAATTTGAAAATTTCTCCAAAAATTCATTATAAAGGATCTTCTACCTGGTGTTTTTTTTCTTGTAAATCTTTATTTCAAACAATAGATATATCCATGGATATCTTATTTCATTCTATAGAAAAGATATTTATAATGAATAAAAGGGATTTTTTATTGAGATATCAAATGGAACCTATGCTCTCTTTCAATTTTGGATCCTTTTTCCCTATTTTTATTCATCATGATGATAAAAATTATCTTAATAATAAAAAAAGAATTTATCTAACGTTAGATAATAATTTGGAATTAAAAATCAAGAATAATAGGGAATATAAAAAAATAAAAATACTTGAATCATTTCAAATGAAATCCTCTTATGTCTTTGAGGAAGAATCCTTGAAATTGGAAAATTTCTATTTTACAGGATATACCGATTTTACGAAATATTTAGGAATAAAATATGAAGGAACAATGAATTTCTATGAAAAAGAAAATTTCCAATCAATTTTTTTGGATCCAAAAAAATTCAAATTCAATTTCTCACTTCGTTATCATTTGATCAAAAATCCAATGAATTTATTGGATGAAAAAAAAGAAATTCATCCTTATGAAGGCTTTCTTTTTGATAAGGATAATTATGCGAAATATCCAATTCCATTGGATTTAAGAATTGATTTTCATTCGAATTATGAAAATAAAAACAATAATAATCAACCTGATTTATCGAATAATACTTTTTTAAGTATAAATGGATCTATAGGTTTAACAAAATATTGGAAGACAGAGATTCACACGGATTATGATCTTTTCAAGAAAAGAATAACTTTTTTCAACCTGATCTTTTACAGAGATTTAAGAAGTTTCAAAATGAATTTCAACTGGTCCCCCATTGGGGAAACTCCTTTTTGGTCTTTTTTTATTGGAATAAAAGATCCAAATTTAAGTAACATTATACAGTATAAGGAAACCAATTAATAAAAATAATATGAAGCCAAAAACATTTTCTATAAAAAAAATATCTTCTTTTGGACCATACAGTACATGCGTCTTAATAGAAAACTTTTTTTTTATTTCTGGACAAATAGGCGTGGATCCAGATACTGGAAAATTAGTTGATAAAACTATAGAAATGGAAACGGAAAGAGTCATGAAAAACTTACAAGTTATTCTTTCCGAAATTGGAATCGATTTTCAAAACGTTATAAAATCTTCCATATTTTTTACAAAAATGGAAGATTTCTCAAAAATAAATTATTCCTATTCAAAATTTTTTTCAAGAGAATATTATCCTGCTAGAGAAACTATTCAAGTTTCTGGATTGCCAAAAAATGCGAACATAGAAATATCCTTAATAGCATATAAAAAAAATTAAAAATGGAGATTCTATTTTATTTTTAAATTGAAGCGAAAAAAAAGATGAATTCAAAATATTATTTTTTTTTATTAGGATTCATTTTAATTTTTTTCTA
>NZ_CP059210.1:0-17103 GCF_014252095.1 Blattabacterium cuenoti | reverse complement strand
AAAAAAAACACAAATCAAACTAATTCATGCAGATTTTATACAAAGAAATGAAAACAACGATAAAAATGCTTTTTTTCTCATAGGGCGTGTTCATTTTCAACATAATGGATATGAACTCTTTTGTGATAGAGCTATCTATTACAAAAAAAGTAATCTATTTTCCGGATATGGAAATGTTCAATTAAAATCAGATAAAAACAAAATATTTTCTCATGAAATAGAATATAATGGAAATAGCAATAACCTGAAGGCTTTAGGAAGGGTAGTTTTAATTCAAGAAAATATAAAACTAACAGCAAATGCAATTAATTATAATTTTAGAAAAAAAATTTTTCAGGCTATCAAAAACGTTGTTTTATTTTTCAAGGAATTAAAATTATCTACCAATATTTTAGAATATAATCTGCCTCTTCAAAAAATTTCTTATAAAAAAGGCGGTTTTGTTTTTTATAAAGATTCAGCTTCTTATAGTAAGGAAGGAGATTTTTTTCCTATAAAAAAAAAAGCGAAACTAAAATTGGAAGTAAAATTAATCCTTAGTAAAAAATATACAGTATATTCCAATACCATGGAATATCTATTCCAAAAAAATAAAATAAATTTCCCTAGTCCTACTATTATAATAGAAAATAATAATAAAAATAATTTCATCTATACAAAAGAAGGATCTTTTTTATCCAAAGAAGAAATTTTTTTATCCAAAAAATATTGTAGGATTCATTACAATGGAAAAATTGTAGCAGGAGATTATTTATTTTTCGATCACAAGAAAAAATATGGATTTATCAAAAATGTCTTTTTAGAAGAGAAAGAAAAATTCTATGTAATAGGAGGTCATGGATATTTTGATTTTTTTTCCGGATTAATTTCTTTAAAAGACCATCCCGTGTCTGTAATAAAAATATCTGTAGATAATTCTATTTTTCTTTATTCTGATGCTATAAAAATATACTTCAAAAATAATTCTGCATACTTAATTAAAGTTTTTTCTGTTAAAGGTTTTTTTCTGAATGAAAATATTCAAGGAAAAAGCGACTACTTAATATATAATAAATTAGATAATTCTATTCATTTTTATGGAAATCCCGTTTTTTGGATAAATAACCAACAATTTTCTGGAGATTTTATATTTATTCATCTTAAAAAAGATTTTTTATTAGATTTTTTTAAAATTTTCAAAAATGCCTTCTACATAAAAAAAATAAATTCAAATGAATTTAATCAAATACAAGGAGAAGTTATGATAGGTACTTTTCATTCAAAAAATATTTTATCAAAAATTTTGATTCAAGGAAATGTAAAAAGTATTTTTTTTCCTTATCTTTTTCAAGATAAGGGAAATCTGAAGAAAATCATTAATAAATCTTCTTGTGGGATGATTTACGTGTATTTAGAAAAAGGAAAAAAAATAAAAAAAATTTCCTGCATAAATAATGTTAATTCAGAACTCTTTTTTTTGCAGAAGATCAATGACGAGGGGCTTTTTTTTCTTCCTAACTTTTCCTGGAAAGAAAAAGAAAAACCTAAAAATGAAAAAGATTTTATCCATAAAAAAATGGAAAAATATCGAAAAGAAAGTTTATTGGAAAAAAAAGAAATCAAAAAAATAATAAAATACAATTAAATTCTTATGAAAGAATTAGAAAATGATTTTATGCAATATCAGACTCAAGTAGTTTCTAATCCTATGAAAATTAGTGTAGATTATGCAGATGGTCATTATATTTACGGAAAAGATGGTAAAAAATATTTAGATTTTGTTGCAGGGGTTTCTGTCAATACCTTCGGACATGGAAATAAAAAAATAAAAGAAGCCATAAAAGAACAACTAGAAAAATATTTACATACTATGGTATATGGGGAATTCATACAGGAACCTTGTGTACAACTTTGTAAAAGTCTAGCAAAAAATACTCCATATCCGCTTAAGAAAACTTATTTAGTCACGTCTGGAACGGAAGCTGTAGAAGGAGCTTTGAAATTAGCTAAGGTTTATACTGGAAGAGAAGAAATCATATCTTGTAAATGGGCTTATCATGGAAGCACTCATGGATCTATGAGTATTATGGGGAATGAAAACTACAAAAGGTCTTTCAGACCTCTACTTCCCCTAATTAAATTTTTTACATTTAATAAAATAGAAGAATTATCCTCTTCCATTACAGAAAAAACAGCTTGTGTTATTCTAGAAACAATCCAATGTTCTTCTGGGGTTATATTGCCTAAAAATTCTTTTCTCAAAAAAGTAAAAAAAAAATGTGAAGAAAAAAAGGTTTTAATGATATTAGATGAAATTCAAACAGGATTTGGAAGAACAGGAAAACTTTTTGCCTTTGAACATTATGGAATAGTTCCAGATATTCTGATCATGGGAAAAGGAATGGGAGGAGGAATGCCTATAAGTGGATTTATGTCTTCTGATGAAATCATGAAATTTTTTTCTGATCATGTTCCTTTGGGTCATTTAAGTACTTTTGGAGGAAATCCGGTAGCGGCAGCAGCTTCTTTAACAACAATCAATCAACTTATTGAGTCTAATATAATGGAAGATGTTTTTTTAAAAGAAAAATGGATAAGAAAATATTTAGTTCATGATCAAATCAAAAATATTCACGGAAAAGGACTTCTTTTATCTTTGGAATTGAGAAATAAAAATTATACTCATAGAGTATTAGAGTCTTGTTTAAAAAAAGGATTAATTCTATTTCGTTTTTTATTTCATAGTAGTTCTTTGCGGATTTCCCCTCCGTTAACTATTACAGAAAAAGAAATTCAAGAAGGATGTTCTATTATTATAGAATCTTTGAACAATCTTAAAAAAAAATATTGAGATTTTTTATTGAATTATCGTATAATGGGAAATTATACCATGGATGGCAAATTCAGAGTGAAGTAAATTCTGTAGAAGGACAATTGGAATATTGTTTATCTAAATTATTCAAAACTTCTATCAATATAGTAGGAGCGGGAAGAACAGACAGAGGAGTTCATGCAAAACAAATGTTTGCGCATTTTGATTTTGAAGAAAAGATAAGTAGGAATTTTGTTAAGAAATTAAATCTTTTTTTGCCTAAATCTATTTATGTATCCAATATTTTTCCAGTTAAAAAACATATTCATGCCAGATTTCATGCGTTAAGTCGTACTTACAAATATTATTTGACAAGTGAAAAAGATCCATTTTTTCAAGATTTTTCTTGGCATTGTTTTTATCCATTAGATATTCAAAGAATGAATCTAGCTTCTCAAATTTTAATGAAATATAAAGATTTTAGTTCTTTCTGTAAGAAAGGAATGGATAACAAAAATAATATATGTGATATATATCATGCTGATTGGTCGAGAAATAAGATTCATTTCTGTTTTACTATTGAAGCTAATCGTTTTTTAAGAAATATGGTTAGATCCATAATTGGAACACTAATTGATGTAGGAAGAGGAAAAATTAGCATAAATCAATTTATAGAAATTATAGAGTTAAAAGATTCTAATTCTTATAGTAGTCCTTCCGTTCCTGCATGTGGTTTATTTATTACTAAAATTATTTATCCAGAAGACATTTTTCTATGAAAAAAAATTTAAAAAAAGAAAAATCTTCCTTAAAAAAACTTTTAGAAATTAGTTTAAATTATAAACTTATATTAATAGTTACAGTAGGTATTTCTATATTAATATCTTTTATATCTGCTTATCGTCCTAAATTGATACAAAAAGCTATAGACGTTCATATAGTTTATAAGGATTTCTTTGGACTGAAAAATATTTTAATATGGATTGTTTTACTTCTTTTCTTAGAAAGTATATTTCATTTTATTTTATTATATCTATCTAATATACTCGCCCAAAATGTTATCAAAACAATTCGAATTCAATTGTTTGAAAAATTACTACATTTCAATAATTCTTTTTTTAGTAAAACCCCAATTGGAAAATTGGTTTCTTATTCTGTTTCAGACATAGAAACTATTACTGTCATATTTAATGATGGAATCTTACTTGTATCTGGAGATGTTTTAAGAATCATGATGATCATTATTATGATGTATACAGTGCATAAAAAGTTATCCTTCATAGTTTTTTTAACAATTCCCTTTATGTACTTTATTACTCGTTTTTTTCAAAAAACATTGAAAAAAACTTTTCATGAAGAACGAGTCCAAACTTCACGTTTAAATAGTTTTTTACAAGAAAATATCATAGGGATGTCTATTATCCAACTTTTTCATAAAGAAAAAGAAGAATATTTAAAATTTAAATCTATCAATCATAGATTAATGAATGCACATTTTAAAACTATTTTTTATTTTTCTATTTTTTTTCCAATAGTAGAATTTGTATCTGCAGTTACAATAAGTATTGTCATATTTTATGGAGGATTTCATGCTATGGGAAGTGAAAATGTGAAACCTGGACAAATTATTGCTTTTATTTTTTTTATTTATCTTCTTTTTCGTCCTATGCGGCAAATAGCAGATAGATTTAACATTATACAAAGAGGAATAGCTGGTATAGAACGTATATTTTCCATATTAAACTCGGAGGATATAATTGTAAATAAGGGGAACATTCGAATAAAAAAATTAAAAGGACATATTGTATTTAATAATGTTTATTTTTCCTATATTGATGGAGAAACAGTTTTGAAAGGAATTTCTTTTGAAATAAAACCTGGAGAAAAAATAGCTATAGTGGGGTCTACAGGTTCTGGAAAATCTACCATAACACATTTAATTTCTAGATTATACGATCTAAAAAAAGGAAAAATTTTAATTGACGGACATTTGATTCAAGATATTGAACTAAAAAATCTACGATCTCATATAAGAGTAGTCACACAGGATCCCTTTTTATTTAATGATTCGATTATCAATAATATTACCTTAGGAGATTCTTCAATTAGTGTAAAAAAAATAGAAGAAATGGCAAAAAAAATAGGAATACATAGTTTTATTACATCTTTACCTCACGGATATAAATCTATTGTAAAAGAAAGAGGGGGAGTTTTATCACTTGGAGAAAAACAATTGATTGCCTTTTTAAGAGTACAAATGCATCCTTATTCTATATTGATCTTAGATGAAGCCACTGCATCTTTAAATAAAGAATTAGAAAAATTGATCTATCATGCTACAGATAGTTTAACTAAAAATAAAACTTCAATTATTATCACTCATCGTCTTTCGACGTTAGAAAATGCTGATAAAATTTTAGTGATCAACAAAGGTTTTCTTGTAGAAAAAGGTAGTCATAAAGAATTAATTCAATTAAATGGATATTATGCAGGTTTATTCAATAAGTAATCTTATTTTTTATTGTCTTGTATTGGACAAGGATATTCTATTCTTAAATAAGTTTTTTTTAACTGGTTTTTTATCCAATTTTTTATTTTTTCTTCTTGCTTTATATTCATGACTAAATTTTTTAATTGAGTATAATCTTCTTGAAAAGAAATAGGATGAGAAGGTTTACGTTTTAATAATTTTACTATGAAAAAAAATTCTTTTCCATTTACAATTTCTTTATAAGGTTTAGAAATTTCCCCATTTTTTAAATTTTTTAATGTTTTTTTCAAATTTTTTGATATTTGATTTTCTTCAACCCAAATTTTTTTCCATACAGAATGATTCACAATTTCATTATGTAATAGAGGTCTTTCATTTGAAATGGTTTCAAAAGAAATTTCATGATTGATAAGACGATTTTTAATTTCATATGCAAATGATTTAGCTCTTCGTAATTCTTCTTCCGTATATTTAGGTTGGATTAAAATGTGTCTTATGTCTATTTCTTCTCCTCTTTTTTTTTCTAATTTAACTAAATGAAAACCTAAATCTGTTTCAAAAGGTTCAGATATTTGTTTTTCTTCTAAAGAAAAAACTATCTTTTCGAATTCTTTTGATATATTTTTTTTCTTAATTCCATTAATGAGACCTCCTTTGAATGCAGAAGAATAATCTTCTGATAATAAAATAGCTTTCGTGGAAAAATCCTTATCAGAATGTATTTCATTTTTTATTTTTTTCAAAAAATTCATAATTTTTTCTCGATGTTCTTTACTGAATTTTGGAGATAAAATTATATAAGAAACACAAATTTGTTTAGGAACAATAGGAAGTTTTTCTTTTTCTTTATTGAAAAAATGTTTTACTTCTTCAGGAGTGATCTCAATATTTTCCTTTATTTTTTGATAAAACTTCTCTATATACTGATTATTTTTAATTGTTTCAGTTAATTCTTCCAAAGAGAGATTTTTTGAAGAATCACTATTAAATCCCTTTAAAAATTCTTCTTTTTTGTATTGTATTTCTTGATTATCTATTTGTAAACTCGGATCTTTTTTTGAATGATAAAGTATTAATTTATGAATTATCAAATTTTCTAATCCTTTGCAAGGGAGTATTTTTTTATTAGAATTTAAATAATGTTTTACTTCTGAATCTAAGAGGATTTCATCTCCTATGACAGCTGTTATTCCACCTATTTTTTCCAAAGTGAATGAAGAAGAAGAAACAAAAAAAATTATCAACATCGAAAAAATAAAAAAATATTCTTTCTTTAACTTAAACTTAAAAAAAATATTCCTCATATCATAAATTAAATTTGCAATTTAATAATCAAACTGATTAAAAAAAAAAAAACAATTATTAATTATGACTTTGATAACTCAAAATCTATACAAAAAGTACAAAAAAAAAAATGTAGTTCAAGACGTCTCTATTTGTTTAAATCGTGGAGAAATAGTAGGAATAATAGGTCCAAATGGAGCTGGAAAAACTACTTCTTTTTATATGATTGTAGGAATGATTCAACCTGATCAAGGAAAAATATTTCTTAATGGAGAAAATATTACTGGATATCCCATGTATAAACGCTCTAGAAAAGGAATTGGATATTTAGCACAAGAACCGTCTATTTTTAGAAAATTATCTGTAGAAGATAATATTTTATGCATATTAGAAATGCAAAAAAATTCCTATGAAGAAATAAAAATAAGAACGGAAGAACTTTTGGAAGAATTAGGACTACAGAATATCCGAAAAATACATGGATGTCTTCTCTCAGGGGGAGAACGTAGACGTACTGAAATTGCTAGATGTTTAGCTATAAATCCTACATTTATTCTTTTAGATGAACCTTTTTCTGGAATAGATCCTATAGCTATAGAAGAATTACAAAAAATTATTCTTTCTTTAAAAAAAAAAAATATTGGGATATTAATGACTGATCATAATGTTCAAGAAACTTTTCTAATAGCCGATCGTCTTTATCTCATGTTTGAAGGAAAAATTTTAAAAGATGGACCTCCTAAAAAATTGATGCAAGATCCCTTAGTAAAAAAAGTTTATTTGGGAAATTTTTTTTTAAAAATCCATAAAAAAGAAAAATGAATCATCGTTTTACAGGTCCAGAAGTAGAATTATTTCTTAATGGAAAACCGCCTGAGATTTTCTGCAAAAGAAATTTATTTTCTAAAAAAAAAATATTTGCGGTGGATGGAGCTTTTTACTATTTAAAAAAAATGGGAATACAGATAGATTCTCTTAGTGGAGATTTAGACTCTCTTTTAAAAAAAGATATTCCTTTAGAAATAGATTTTTTTGAAACGAATGATCAAAATTCTACTGATTTTGACAAAGCTTTGAAAATCATACATCATCAAGGTTTTTTGAATGTGAATGTTTGGGGAGCTAGTGGAAAAGAACAAGATCATTTTTTGGGAAATCTATCTACAGCTTTGAAATATAAAAGAAAATTATCTTTAATTTTTCATGATGATTACCATTCTTATTTTTTTTCTGAAAAAAGACATGTCTTTTTTCAGAAAAAAAATAAGAAGATATCTCTCTTTCCATTTCCAAAAGTAGAAGGACTCCTTACTCATGGTCTAAAATATCCAATCAATAAGGAATTACTAAAAATAGGTAAACGAATAGGAATTAGAAATGAAGCTATAGAAAACCCAATAGAGATAAGTTATCAAAAGGGAGAATTATTAATTTTCATAGAAAAATAATTGAAATACAACAAATTTTTACGTTCATCATAACCTTATTCTATGACATTGATTTTGAAGTCTGGATAAAGAATAACATCAATCTATAACCTTTTTATCTTTTGATAAGATTTTCCTATATAATTTAGAAGATCTCCAGCTATTAGAGATTCTTCATTTAATTCTATAGAAGCTAAATCTCCGGATAATCCATGTAAATAGACTCCCATAAGACAAGAATCTTTTGGAGAGTATCCTTGAGCCAATAAACCTGTAATTATTCCGGTAAGAACATCTCCACTACCTGCAGTGGACATTCCTGGATTTCCGGTACTATTAAAATACAGGTCTCCATTTGGAGTAGCAATGACTGTATGTGCTCCTTTTAATATAAGATAAAAATTATGTTTTTTTGCTAACTTTTTTAAATTAGCCAATTTTTGATAATCGTTTTTCCATGGGCCATATAATCTATGAAATTCTTTGGGGTGTGGAGTAAGAATAGTATTTCTCGGAATAAAATTTAATATATTTAATTTATCGGATAGAATATTTATAGCATCGGCATCTATGACCATGGGGGGAGAATTTTTTTTCTTAAGAAAAAAAGATTCTAAAGCATATGCGGTTATAGGATTCTTTCCCATTCCCATTCCTATTCCTATAGCATTAAAAGAAGAAATATTGTTAGGGATGTGACTGATAAAATCATCTCTTAAATCTGTATGAACTATTGCTTCCGGGATAATGGTTTGGATAATTTGATATCCACAACGTGGGATATATACACTTAATTTTCCTATTCCAATTCGAAAACTTCCTTTTGCAGAAAGAACCATAGACCCAATCATTCCATAATGTCCTCCAATAAGAAGTCCATGACCAAAATTTCCTTTATGGGAAAATTTTTTTCTTCTTTTATATATGGATCGGATACATTTTTTATCTAAATAAAAGTTTTTTACAGGAATATTATTTGTATATTTCTCTTTCCATCCAATATTCAATAAATCCCATTTTCCAACATAATCCGCATAGTCTGGAAAAAAAAGAGGTAATTTTGGAACTTGAAAAGTTAATGTATAATCAGCTCTAATAATAACTTCCAAATCTTCTCGTTTTTTTTCCATAAAAATTCCAGAAGGAATATCTATAGAAATAACAGATGTAAATTTTTTATCATTGATAAAATGAAAAAATGATTTCCAATATTTATTTATAGAACGGTTCATTCCTATTCCAAAAATAGCATCAATAAGTATACTATTTCTATTTAGAAAGGGAAATGGATCACCTTCCTTAATTTCTTTCAATTCAATTCCATATTTGAATATCTTATTTTTATTTATAACAAATTCTGGAGATAAATGATTAGAAATATCAAGTATATATACATTTATATCCACTCCATGTTGAGATAACATTCTAGACAATGCTAGACCATCTCCTCCATTTTTTCCATTTCCTGCTAAAACGATCACTTTGTGAAGTGTATGGAAATGATTCCTTATCCAATAAAAACAACTTTTTGCTGCTCTTTCCATTAATTCTATAGAAGAAATATCTTCGTTATCAATACAATATTGATCTATCTTTTTAATTTGATTTAATGAAAGAATTTTCATTTTTTAAAATGAATTTATTATTTTTGATTTGTTTATTTATTTAACAAAAATAATATAAAACGATAAATTTAGATATTTAGATGGCCGAGTATAATTTGACCCTTCCAGAAATGGGGGAAAGTATAGCTGAGGCTACGATTATTCGTTGGTTAAAAAAAGAAGGAGATTCTATAAAAAAAGAAGATATTTTAGTGGAGATTGCTACGGATAAGGTAGATTCTGAAATTTCTTCTCCTGTAAATGGAATATTGAAAAAAAAATTGTTTTCTGCAAATGAAGTGGCAAAGATAGGAAGTTCTATAGCGATTTTAGAAACAGAAGAAAAATTCAAAACATTTTCTGAAGAGGATGTTTATGCAGAAAAAAAATATCCATGGAAACGTTTCTATTCTCCTCTTGTACGTACTATTGCTCAGAGAGAAGGAATTAGTTTATCTGAATTAAATACTATAGAAGGTACCGGATATAAAAATCGTGTAACCAAAAAGGACATCCTTAAATATCTTCATTTAAAGAAAAGAACTAGAATCATATCTTCTAATTATGCATGTTTATCTTCCTATAGCAGTCAGAATCATGAGGAAATCGTAGAAATGGATAGAATACGTAAGATTACGGCTTCTCATATGATTGAAAGTAAAAACATATCTGCACATGTGACTTCATTTGTGGAAGCAGACGTGACAAATATTGTTAAATGGAGAGATAAAATCAAGGATTCTTTTCAGAAGAATACAGGAGAAAAATTAACTTTAATGTCCGTTTTTGTAGAATGTGTAGTGAAAGCTATAAAAGATCTTCCTATGATCAATATTTCTGTTAATGGAACTCACATTATAAAAAAGAGAAATATTCATATAGGATTAGCTACGGCATTACCTAATGGTAATTTGATTGTTCCTGTGATTAAACATGCAGATTCCTATAGTTTAGGAGGATTAATAAAAATTATTAATGATTTAATCAAAAGAGCTAGATCTAATCAATTAAAACCTGAAGAAACTCAAGGAGGGACTTATACAATCAGTAATATTGGAAGTTTTGGAAATCTATTTGGAACTCCTATTATCTATCAACCACAAGTGGCTATTATGGCAATAGGTTTAATTCAAAAAAAATTATCTATCATAGAAACTCCAGAGGGAGATTTTATTGGAATAAGACATAAAATTTATTTATCTCATTCTTATGATCATAGAGTCATCGATGGAGTTTTGGGAGGAGGTTTTGCTAAAAAAGTAGCCTTATATTTAGAAAAATTTAATTGTTATACAAACATAATATGAAAATAAGTTTTGATGTATTAATAGAAATTCCTAAAGGAAGTAGAAATAAATATGAATTTGATAAGAAAAATAATCTAATTCGTTTAGATAGAGTTTTATATTCTCCTATGAGTTATCCAACAGATTATGGTTTTATTCCAAAAACCCTATCAAAAGATGGAGATCCATTAGATGTCTTAGTGTTCTTAACAGAACCTACAATACCAGGTTGTTTAATTACAGTAAAACCCATTGGGATTTTTTTTATGACTGATGAAAAAGGCGAAGATGAAAAAATTATCTGTGTTCCTATTGCTGATCCAAACTATAATACAATTAACAACATTGATGAAATATCATTGCATGTGAAAAAAGAAATTGAACATTTTTTTCTCGTTTATAAAGATCTAGAAAATAAGAAAGTAAAAATTGGAGATTGGAAAAATCAAAAAGAAGCTATTTCTGTTTATAAAGAATCTTATTTGAGGTATAAAAATTTTTGCACGAAGGGATAAATTTTATAAACGTAATTCTTTTAATTTTTCCTTTTTTAAAAAATAAGGAGTGTTTACCATTGTATCTATTCCAGAATTATTTTTTGGAAAGGCAATAAAATCTTTAATATTTTCTTTTCCTTCTAAAATAGCTATTAATCTATCTAATCCAAAAGCAATTCCCCCATGAGGTGGAGCCCCATATTCAAAAGCTTTAGTTAAAAAACCAAATTCTGATTCTATGTTTTTTATAGAAAAACCTAAATGTTTAAAGATTGCATCTTGTATTTTTTTATCATGAACACGTATAGAACCTCCTCCAATTTCCATTCCATTAATGATCAATTCGTAGGATTTAGAACGAATATATCCTGGATTTTTCTTATTCAATAAATGAATATCCTCTTTTATTGGACTAGTAAAAGGATGATGGAATGATTTATATCGTTTGGATTCTTCATCCCATTCTAAAAGCGGTAAATCTGTAATCCATACAGGTTTAAAGACTTGAGGATTTTTTAAATTTAAATGATGAGCCATTTCTATACGTAATTTACTTAGTTTCGTTCTTGTTTTTCTTTTTTTTCCAAAAATGATAAACAGTAAATCACCAGGTTTGGCTTTAAAACGTTTTATGAGTTGGATTAAATTTTCATGACTTAATAATTCTTTTGAAGAAATAATTGTCTTATCCGTAAAGAATTTTATCCAAAAAATTTCTTCAGGATTTATTTTTGGTTCTCTTATCCCTTCTATAATGGAATAAATTTGATTACATGTATAATGACTACATTTTTGTACGTTTATTCCTATTGTTAATTCCTTTTTTTTCAAAAATTCAATTCCTTTTTTTTGTGCCCAATCATTGAGTTTCACAAATTTCATTCCAAAACGCAAATCAGGAGAATCTGTTCCGTATAAATCCATGGAATCAGAATAAGAAATGTATGTAAAAGATTCTAATTCAATATTTTTTATTTTTTTAAATAGATGTTGGATAAAATTTTCAAAAAAAATTAAAATGTCATGAACATCTACAAAAGCCATCTCACAATCTATTTGCGTAAATTCTATTTGACGATCTGAACGAGCATCTTCATCTCGAAAACATTTTGCTATTTGAAAATATTTATCTATACCTCCTATCATCAATAATTGTTTGAATAATTGAGGAGATTGAGGTAAGGCGTAAAACATTCCGGAATGTATCCTAGACGGAACAACAAAACTTCTGGCTCCTTCCGGAGTTTGATTTATTAATACAGGAGTTTCTATTTCTAGAAATTCTTTTTTAGAAAGAAAATTTCGTATTTCTAGAGAAATATTATGACGAAGGATTAAATTATTTTTTATAGGATTTCTTCGAATATCAAGGTATCTATATTTCATCCTATTTTCTTCATCTCCATCTGTTTGATCTTCTATAAGAAAAGGAAGAGGAATAGAAGAATTCAATATTTCTAGTTTAGAAACTAAAACTTCTATTTCCCCTGTAGGGATCTTTTGATTTATAGATTTTCTTTTGACTACTTCTCCACTGATTTTAATGACGAATTCTTTTCTTAATTCTATTTTTTTGATGAACTTTTTTGAAAAAATAAGTTGTATGATGCCAAAAAAATCTCTAAGATCTATAAAAATTAAAGAACCTAAATTTCTTATTTTTTGAATCCATCCAGATAAAATTACTCTTTTTCCAATATCCTTTTTACACAATTCTCCGCAATGATGTGTTCTGTAATAGTGCATTTCAATCCTTTTTGTGATTTTTAGTAGATAATTCTTCATAAGCTTCTACAAGATCTCCAGGTCTAAGATTATGGTAATTTTTGATCCCAAATCCACATTCATATCCTTTAGAAACTTCTTTCACATCTTCTTTAAAACGTTTCAAAGAAGTAAATTCTCCATTATGAATGACAATCCCTTCTCTAATTAATCTTACTTTTGCTTGACGTAATAATTTTCCTTCTACTACCATACATCCAGCTATCGTCCCAGCTTTTGGAATTTTAAATATTTCTCTTATTTCTGCATTTCCTAATATTTTTTCTTTTATTTCAGGGGATAGCATTCCATCCATTGCTTCTTTTATATCATTGATCACATCATATATAATTGAATAAGTACGTATTTCTATATCCTCTTTTTTAGCTATATTTTTAGCTCCATGATTAGGACGAACATTAAATCCTATAATAATCGCATCAGAAGCACTAGCTAATAAAACATCAGACTCTGTTATTTGACCAACTCCTTTATATATAATATTTACCATAATGGTATTTATGGATAATTTTTGAAGTGCATCAGCTAGAGCTTCAACGGATCCATCTACATCTCCCTTAAGAATTATTTTGAGTTCTTTAAAATCTCCTAGTGCTATACGTCTACCTATTTCATCTAAAGTCAAATGCTTTTGAGCTCGTATGTTTTGTTCTCTTTGTAATTGTTCTCTTCTGGAAGCAAGCTGTTTAGCTTCTTTTTCATCTTTAAAAACTTTGAATTTATCTCCAGCGGTAGGAACTCCATTTAATCCAAGTATGGTAATCGGCTTAGAAGGCCCTGCTAATGAAATGGATTTTCCTCGTTCATCTAAAATACTTTTTACTTTTCCATGATGGATTCCTGCTAATACATAATCTCCCAATTTTAAGGTTCCACCTTGTAAAAGCATAGTTGTTACATAACCTCTACCTTTATCTAAAGAGGCTTCTATTACTGTACCTACAGCAGGCTTATTTGGATTGGCTTTTAAATCTAGTAGTTCAGCTACTAAAAGAACTTTTTCTAATAATTTATCCACTCCTGTTCCTAATTTTGCGGATATTTCTTGAGAAGGATATTTTCCTCCCCATTCTTCAACTAATAAATTTAAATTAGCTAATTGTTCTCGAATTTTTTCAGGTTTTGAATTGATCTTATCTATTTTATTAATCACAAATATAATAGGAACATTTGCTGCTTGAGCATGACTAATCGCTTCTTTTGTTTGAGGCATTACTTGATCATCCGCTGAAATGACGATGAGAGCAATATCCGTGATCTGTGCTCCTCTTGCACGCATTGCTGTAAAAGCTTCATGACCTGGAGTATCTAAAAAAGTAATACTTTGATGATTAGGACATTCTACACTATAAGCGGCTATATGTTGAGTAATTCCACCAGCTTCTCCAGCAATTACATTAGTATTTCTAATATAATCTAATAAAGAAGTTTTTCCATGATCCACATGTCCCATCACAGTAATAATAGGAGGTCTTGGTTTTAGATTTTCTTCTAAATCCTCATCATCTTGTACTGCTTCTTCTAAATCTAAACCAACAAATTCTACATTATATCCAAATTCATCTGCCACTAGTGTTAGAATCTCTGCATCCAATCGTTGATTCATGGTGACCATAATACCTAAAGACATACAGGAGACAATCACATCCGTTGCATTGACATTCATCATAGATGCTAATTCATTGACGGTTGTAAATTCAGCTATTTTAAGAATTTTATCTTGTTTTTTATTTTCTATTTCACTTTGTAGAATCCTTTTTTCTTTTTTAGATTGACGTTTTTCTTTTCTAATTTTTGAAGCTTTGGATTTTATTCCTTTTGAGGAAAGTTTTTCTAGAGTTTCTTTAATTTGTTTTTCAATTTGTTCATCTGAAATTCCTGATTTTTGAAAATTTTTCTTATTTTTATTTTGATCTGTATTCTTATAGAAAGAATGTTTAAAAGAATTTCTTCTATTTTTATCCTGTTTTTTTTTCGTAGAAGTATTCTTTATATCCTCGACAACAATTTCTTTCTTAATTCTTTTGCGTTTTTTTTTCGTGTTATTTTCTTGTTTTGTTCTTTTTTTTTCAAATTGAGATAAATCAATCCTATCTCCTGTTAACATGACTCCATCTAGTTTTTGGTAAATAGTATCTATGTGTTCAGGTTTATCTTTATGTTGAATAGATTTTTCTGTTTTTTTATCTACAAAATATTTGATATTTTTTTCTTTTATCGATTTTATAAAAGGCTTTATTTCTTTATCCTTTTTTTTTTCTTGAATTTTAGCATATTCTTTGGTTTCATGTGGATTTTCTAATGTATCAATATTTATTTTTCCTATTTTTTTAAATTCAATTAAATTTTCTGATTTTGCACGAATAATTTGAGGAGAATGTTTTGATTTTAATAATTCTTCTTTTATTTTTTCCTTTTCTATTCTTTTTTGTAAAAAAGCTTTTTCTGAAGCATCTCGTATTTCTTTATAAGTCTGAAATTCTCTAACTAGAAATTTGTAAACTTTTTCTTCTATTTTTGCATTAGGGTTATTTTCTATTTCAATTCCTTTTTTTTGTAAAAAATTAACGACTCTCTGCAAAGAAATATTGAATTTAGTTAATACTGTTTTTAATCTGATTTTATTATTTTTATCAGTCATAAGAAAAGAAATAAAAATTTAGGTAAAAAAAATCATATATATATATTTAATTATTATATATTTCCTCCTCAAATTCTTTTTTTAAAATTGAAACCACTTTATTTATAATTTTTTCTTCCAAATTTGTACGTTTACTTAGATCGTGATTTCTGTAATTTAAAACAGATTTTGCAGTAGTTAAACCAACTTTGTGAAATTTTTCGAGAACTTCCGGTTCTATCTCATCAGAAAATTCTGTTAATTCCACGTCATCTTCATAAGGAAAATCTCTAAATATGTGTATCTTATATCCAGTTAATTGACTAGCTAATCGAATGTTTTGTCCACCTCTTCCAATTGCTTTAGATATTTCTTCCAATTTTACATATACATTTACATATTTATGTTCTTCATTCACTTCCATCATAGAAACTTTAGCAGGATTTAGCGCTCTTGTTATATATAATTGGACATTATTAGTGTAATTGATAACGTCTATATTTTCGTTTTTTAATTCTCTTACAATAGGATGAATCCTAGATCCTTTCATCCCTACACAAGCTCCAACTGGATCTATACGATCATCATAGGATTCCACGGAAACTTTAGCTTTTTCTCCAGGAATACGTGCTACTTTTTTTACTGTAATTAAACCTTCAGATACTTCTGGAATCTCTAATTTAAAAAGTTCTTCTAGAAAAGAATCATCTTTTCTGGTAAGAATGGCTAAAGGTTTATTGTCTTTCCAATCCACTCTTTTTACTAATGCTCTCACAGGATCTCCTTTTCGAAAAAAATCGTTTGGAATTTGTTCTTGTTTAGGCAAAACCATTTCATTTTGTTCTTCATCTCTCATAATAATTTGCTTAGGTAAAAGATGATATACTTCTACATTAATAATTTCCCCAATTTTATTCTTGAATTTTTTATAGGTATTAGTATTGTCGTATTCATTTATTTTTGAAAGCAAGTTTTGTCTCAAAGATAAAATAGCTCTTCTTCCAAGGGATTTAAGTTCCACTTTTTCCGTGACTTCTTCTCCTATTTCAAAATCTATTTCTATTTTACGTGCTGTAGATAATTCTATCTCCTTATTAACATCTTTCACAGTTCCATCTTGAACTACTATACGATTCCTCCATATTTCTAAATCTCCTTGATCTGGATTGACAATAATATCATAATTTTTAGAAGAATCGTATTTTTTTCTTAATACACATCGTATAGATTCTTCTAAAATAGCCATTAGACTTTCTCTATCTATGTTTTTTTCATCTTTAAAAACTGAAAAAGAATCTATTAAAGCTTCATTATCCAT